>DLOQ01000129.1:7264-34036 GCA_002479655.1 Lachnospiraceae bacterium UBA7480 | reverse complement strand
GCAGAAATCCACATCATTTAACGCAACGGCAAAGGTCTCGTCCAATCCGCCGACCTCATCCCACAAAGATTTTTTGACCATCAGACAGGCGCCGGTCACTGCCGTAACATCCTGTGCGTAGCAAAGCCTTCCCATATAACCAAGGTTGTCCTTTCCTGCCCGGTAATGCGTATGCCCCGCCGTCCGGTGCGCGCCAAGCCCCAGCACAACGCCTGCATGCTGGATCGTATCGTCAGGATAATAGAGTTTTGCGCCCACCGCACCCACGTCGTCACGCTGCGCGTACATCAAAAGCNNTACAGTGATCACCTGCGTATCGTTATTTAATAAAAGAAGATATTTTCCCGCAGCATATCCCGCGCCAAACTGATTGATTTTAGCATAATTAAATTCACCTTCGTAAGTAACGACACTGATCTTTGGATGTGTTTCGATCTCCTTATAATAAGCAAAGATTTCCGGCTCTGTGCTGTTGTTCTCTACCACAATGATCTCGTAATCGGAATACGTGGACCTTTTTAAGATCGATTGGATACATCGTTCCAAATCCGCTTTGTGATCTTTATTTGGTATAATGATAGAAATCTTATCGTCCGATAAGATAGGATATTTGATCCTGAAGATCGTCTCAAAGGCTCTGGTGGATGAAATTTCAAAATATTCATATCCCTTCTTTGTCAGGTAATCCGCTACCGCGCGCTTCGCGGCATCGATGGCATAAGATTTGGCGTTGATATCAGACGCTACGCTTCCTTTATGGGACCGCCAGTAATATAAAAGTTTCGGGATGTGGACAATATGTTTCGCCCGCGCCGTCAGTCTTAATATCATATCGTGATCCTGGCTGCCGTCAAACTGCGAACGGAACAGTTCCGTAGAATCCAGCAGTTCTCTGGAAAATACCGAAAAATGACAGATATAATTATTGGCGCAGAGATTGTCCGGAGAATAATCCGGCTTAAAGTGAAGCGTAATCATATTATCAACGGAACTGCCGTGGAAGGTACATTCATCGCAATAGATATAATCGGCGTCCTGTTCACAGATCGCCTGCATATAGTAATACAAAACAGACGGATGCAGTACGTCGTCATGATCGAACAGACCGATATAGCTGCCTGATGCCATCGCACAACATTCGTTCGTATTGCCGGAAATCCCAAGATTGCTCTCCAATTTACGGTATTTGATACGCGGATCTTCCGCTGCATATTTTTGGCAGATTTCCCCTACAAAAGCGTTCGCCCCGTCGGAACCGTCCGCAAGGCACAGTTCCCATTTATCATACGTCTGCGCTTTCACCGACTCGATCATATCGCGCAAAAATGATTCCGGCGTATTGTACAATGGCACAAGGATAGAAAAGGTCACATCCTTAGAAAAAGCAGTCTCCCTCTGTCTTGCCGCTTCCTCCAAAGAAGGAAAGCTCGCCGTCCCATGCTGCTTTCTTGCCGCCAGTTCAATCTTCTTTGATTTCGCTTTTCTCGCGATCCCTCTCGGTCCGCCAAGATTCCCGATCCTGTTTTTCTGACGGATTCCCCAGTGCATCATGGCACGCAGCGGTTTGCTCGCTTTCCAAAGCGGATTGTTCTTGATCCGGCTGATCTGCCTGTCCTTTTCTTCCGCCTGCGCTACGGCGTCTGCCAGCCTGCCGGACAATACGACATTTTTTTTCTTTTCCTGTTTATATGCCGCCTTATATTCTTCAATTCCCCAGTCTTCCATATTCTCGGGAAGTATTTTCTTTTCTTCCATCAGTCCGGTATCCTCGACGCTTCTTTCATTTATTTCGCGATTGTTAATGGTATTATAACCTCTTCGCATAAAATTCACAACAAAATTTATGCATAATTTAGAGTGATATCCATCCCTTTACAGACTGTTTTAAAAATCATGCAGACCATTTTCAGCATCCATAAAAATATAAACTTTATGCCAAAACGCTATTTTCTTATCTATAACCAATTCAACGCCTTCTCTTTTATCTTTGCATACCATTCATTTTCATCTTTTGATGCTTTTGCCTGTTCCACAGAATACTCAAATATTTCTTTTACCCGTTTGGGATCAGGAACATATCCTGCCATATAGGACTGTTCTACCATATTCATAAACACATCCAACTCTAACGGAACAATAACTGATGTTCCGCCATAAAACGCAATATTCAAAGTATGCAGCGCATAAAAATAGGCGATACATGATTCATTGATTTTAGGTGCAACAAATAAACAATATGTTTCTTTTCCTGTTTCCTTTTTCAATTTAGCAAGATGTCTTGAAACCGGCTCACCTTCTGTTTCATATTGTTTTTGTCCCGATTGCATTGTCACTTCAACCGCAAGTCCAAAATCTCCATAGTCACATACTATATCAGCCATATTCCCTGATGCTGTAGACATGGGTTGTCCCTTATCATCCAATTTAAGATTTGCCTTAATCTCACCACCATCAAGCATTGTCATTGCACGCCAGATATTCCATTCCAGCATAAGCGGCACATCATAAAACGCATTCTTCTTAATATCATTAAATACAGTCATGACATCCGAATAATTTTTATATTCTTTTAAATTTTTAATCTGCTCTTTTACAATTTCCGATTTCTTAGTAACAATAGCGTCTTCAAGAATATCTTTTAATGCTTCTGTTGTCTCTGCAGTCAGATCTCTGGTTACTCCAGTTACCTCTGTTACCTGTTTTAACAACCTTTCTCTGTCATCGGAATACAACACCGGAAGCGTAATATCGAAAAGATATTCCTTATATTTTTGCTCATCATCCACATAGATTGGTTTACGGTCAATTGTCTGAAGAAAAAACTCTACCTCTGCCCTTTTTTCCGGCATAATAGAAAGGGAATGTCCCCTTTGTGATATTTCAACCATCCCTGTAGCACGTAAATACCTAAAACAGGCGTCTGCATAATCTCTCATATTACTTGCTTTTGTTTTAACAAACTTATCAAGAGACTTATCCCTTGATTCACGAGTTTTTGTATTTCCCTCAACTATATCATCTTTATAAATTTTTTCTACTTCATTACGAAGATAGGTACATTTAAACACCTTATAACCAGTCTCGGCATATGTTCTCATTCTGCGAAAGCGTTTTATTTCTGCAACAACTGCATCAAATCTATTATAATGTGTTAACTGCATTCCAAAGATCATCAACTCATCAAAACCCAATGTCCCTAATTCATAAATTAATCTAAAGATTTCAAGATATGGTTTTACTCCAAATAAACCATTAACCCGCTCCGGTTCTTTATGATATGGTGAAGGCAACTGAAATTTCAAAAGTTGTCGCAAAAGTACCTCCTCTGTTCTTTTTCCGCAAATCAATTTATTGCCCGGCATTGTCAGCTTAATCACCGGATTCAGGTCAACAAATCCAAGAGCCTTGGGAGCACGGGTAATTCTGTCTCTCGCGCTTAATGCCATATCTTTATCTGAACCCTGTCCTTCGAATTCATTACCTTCAGCCAGTTTCTTTATAAAAGCAATCTGCGTTTCTGTATTCCATAGCTTCCCTTCAAAATGATTATGTAAAACCTCTATCTCCGGAATCATCTTTAATGGAGAACGGGGTGATGTTGTGAAAAAAAGTGTTTTGCTCTTTAAATATGCCATCTGATATCCCCTCAGTAATTTGTTACAATGATATGTCTTGCATCTGCTTTAAATCTATTTCTAATATTAACGGCATAGGATTTTTCATATTCTTCAACAATATTAGCTCCATACAGCTCCTCTGTTAATGGTGTTTTTCCAATAACCAAAAGAGCTTTACATGGTAAATTCATAAAATCATTTGCTAATCTTCTATGCTCATCCTCTCCAAACCCGTTTTTATATGTTTCATTACCATAGTCGCTAAAAATACAGTCATATGGCGGATCCAAAAAGATAAAGTCATCTGCCTGCGCCATTTCAAATATGTCCGAATAGTCACAATTATAGATATCCGTACGACTTAACAGTCTATTATGTTCATCCGTTATTAATTTTGTATTCAAATTTTTGTATCTGCCAAATGGAACATTAAATTCTCCATTGGCATTATACCGGATCATTCCGGAATATGCCGTTTTATTAATAAAAAAATAAATTACCGAATCCAAATATTCCGGTTCTATTTTTTTATTAAACATATCTCGCATTTTATAATACAGTTCTTCGTTTTTATTTTCTATTCTTGCTTCCGGGTGCTGCCTTTTTAATTCTTCATATTCCTTTTGATTAATCTCATAAATTCTTTGCAGCTCATTAAGCTGAATTCTTGCTTCCGGATAAACTTCCTTCATTTCATGATAAAAGGAATATAATTTTGTATTTACATCACTAATTATCGATTTATCCGGTTCCAAATAGAAATACAATGCACCCCCGCCAAAAAAAGGTTCTATATATCTATTATATTCTGACGGCATATTGTTCACAAAATGAGATACTTCCTTAGACTTACCACCTCTATACTTAATCATAGGATTCATAACGATTCCTCCTTATACTTCCTCTTACAGATTTATCTCATTTCCAATATCTCTAATGTTGTAAAAGTATCCCATGTCCCAACATCTACTAATATTATATTCATTTATCCAAATAATTGCAAGTGTAGTTTTCGAACGTTTGTTCTTTTTGGGAATATTAAATATAATAAAAACAAAACGCTAACCAAATTGATTAGCGTCTTAATAAGCTGCAAAACATCGACTTACATTATATTAATATCCAGCTTGCGGATCTTTTCCAAAAGGATATCTTCCTCTGTCTGTGGATCTGTGGAATCATCGATCTTTCTGCGGATCTCTAACATTTCATGATCCGTCCGTGAGATGACATCCGCACAATTCTTTAGTTGGTCTATGATCTCCTGCTGGTTCGGAATTTCCTGCTTGTATTTCATCTGATGTTCCAAGCTTGCCCAGAAATCCATAGCGATCGTGCGGATCTGTATCTCCACTGCCATCTCCTTGCGCTGCTCGGAAAAAAACACAGGCACTTTGACAATCAGATGAAGGCTCCGGTATCCGTTCGGCTTGGGATGTTCTATATAATCTTTACGCTCGACCAGCGTAATATCGTCCTGTTTCAGCAGCGCTTCCGCAATCGTATAGATATCGTCAATATACGGGCAGACTACGCGGATGCCTGCTACATCATGAATACATTCTTCAATGCTTTGGAGCGTAAGCCCCTGATTCTTCCGCATCAGCTTTTCCATAATGCTTGACGACTTTTTCAGACGGGAAGTAATCGATGTGATCGGATTACGCCTGTAACGAACATTATATTCCGTATCAAGTATTTCCAGTTTTGTCCTGATCTCCTGAATCGCACAGGCATACATCATCAGCAGCTCTTTATAATCCAAAACCGATCCCGCAAACCGCATGGCTTGATGAAACAGCGCATTGACCGCCGGATTGATATCAGCTATATCTGACAGCTCCAATCCGAACATATTTTCTTCCATAACATTCCTCCGTTCTTACCATTCTTACCGTACTTTCCGATGTTTTGACATGTACGCTATGATGTCCGACGCCTTTACGCAGCGCCACAGATATCATAAAATAGAAATGTTTACAAATTGCTTCTATTATGTTAAAAATTTATGAACTTCACCTTTACCAATAACGAAATGTTTCCCAATGCTCCAGAAATAACTCCGCCAATCCCATGCCCATGGCAAAAAATATCAAAATAAGCATGAGAAAGATTGCAGGCACATCATATTTAAATTCGGCATCATCTTTTCTGCTTCCCAACAGGATCTCCACTCCCAGCATAATGAATATGCAGGGCCAAAACCGGAAAATCATGATATAATCCAACTCCGGCCAAAAGGTATGCGCCAAAAACAACAGTCCCGCAGTCACCAATGTCACGCCAAATGTAATCGTCCCGATCCGATGAATCTTTTTCACAGTAATCCTCCTTATACACTCTCATCCTCCAGCTGCTTCTTCTTTCCGCGGATCATATAGATGCCCAGAACAATGACTGCAATGCTGAATACCCCTCTTGCAAAATAGTAGAAAATGATGTCCTTCAGGATCACTCGGATAATCTCCGGAAAATATGCCGCCGTAATGTAATAAAACAACTTTAAAAGACCGCTGACTCCTATCACGATCAATATGACCGCCGTCACTTTGCGGTATTTCCCTGTGATCATCATTTTTTCATCTTCCTTTCCGGCAAATGGAAGCAGATATGCATCCTTTACCTCAAGAAACATTTCATCCGGCAGTCCGGCAAGATTGTGTACGTGAAAAAAACTGTAAAACCACACGATTGCCGCAATCAAGACCATAAAATCAAACATTCCACTATCAGCTAACATTAACGCCAGAAAAAAGCAGCTCATCAGACTGATGCCCATTTTCATAAATCCCATATACATCTCTCCTGCTCCCGGCAGCAGTGAAAAAATAAAAGTAAAAAATTTGTTTTTCTTTTTGGTCATATTATTATTTCCTCCTTATTGATTATTTGATAATTTCATGAAACCAATCCAAATTTCCATTTCCGTCGCCGTCCGTCCTTTCCTTATCCGGATCGTCAGCATTTTGTACCGCTTCTTCCTCTCGGGACTCCTCCTGACGGCTTCCGTTGAAAAAAGATCTCCTGAGCCCCTGTCTTGTCAATGCATCCAGCTCCTCCTCCATAGCACGCCGCGCATTGACTCTGTTCATGGCCGCTGTTATGTCCCGCATCTGCGCCTGTTCTCTATCCGCAGCTCTGTCCCGCATCCATTCCAGCTCCGCCTGTGCAGACTGCTCCATATAGTCCAGCGACTGCGCTTTATCCATTACCGGTACGGTAAGGATCACGATCACCGCTGCCGCTGCTGCTGCCATAATCTTGACGCTGTAGATAAAGAGCTGCATTCCTGCCGGCATCTTTTGAACATTCTTGTCATATACTTCCACTTTATCAAGGATCATAGGCTTTAAATATTCCGGCGCCTGACAAAGCGGTTTTGCTTCTATGTCTTTTATCATTTGATCTAATTCTTCATCGCTAAGATATTCCCATTCCATACCGCTCTCCTTTCCATCCATATATCCCGGATCTGTAAAAACACTGTTTTTTGCAGATGCTCCGGTGTCCCCATGCTTTCCGGGATCCGCATTTCCCTTAGCGTCCTAAATTTCTTCGATATCCGATTTTTCCGTCATTTTTCCGTCATTTCTTTGCTTTCCAAGCTTCTGATATTGTTCCCTCAGCATCGCTCTGGCGCGATAAATCTGCGTCTGGATCGTCTTGATATTCTTACCGGTCAATCCGGCGATCTCCGCAGCCTTCTTTCCTTCCAGAAAATACATGACGGCGATCCGGTCATAAGGCGGCGACAGACTGCCGCATCTTATCTTCAATTCATGATAGGCATCCTTTTCCAAATATGCTTTTTCCGGCTCACCATCACCGGAAGACTGCAGATCCAGCATCTCTTCGGTGGAAGGGACGCTTCTTCGCTCCGCCTGTTTCATGTAATCGATGCATTTATTTGACGCGATCCGGCACAGCCACGCTTTTTCATTCGTTCCATCAAAGCGATCCAGATGACGAAACGCTGCCAAGAAGGTATCCTGCGTCAGATCTTCCGCCGCAAAGTAGTCCTGCGTCATCTTCACACAGACAGAAAATATCAGATGCTGATACTTCTCTATCATCTGCGTCAGACGCTCTTTGGAATCCACATCCGTTTCCTCCCGCTTTCCTCTTCTCACAATATATAACGAACTGCGCTTCGAAAATCCTCCAATAATTTATAAATTATTTATTAAGGAATTATAAATATTTTATAAAGCATGCACAGAGGAAAGCATTTCCCACATCGGATCTGCACTGCAAAAAATAAATGCGACTATGATGTTTCAATAGCCGCATCCATATTTCATTATGCTTTTTCTGCCTTTATCCCTACGCAGGTCTTTCACCACACCTCAATATCCGCATTTACATTCTCTTCATGGTATAGCTGCCGCCGGCATTTCTGAAGGATTGTTTGATAGTTCCAATCAGTCCAACCGCCGCCAGAACATATCCCATACCCAGATCCTTTATATATGCCCACTTAAAGTCGTCCTCGCTCATAAATCTTGACCATTTTCTGTTGATCTCCGCAAATGTCATATGCGCATGCTGTTCTTTTGCAGCCAGATACACCGCCAGACGTATAGAAAACTCATTTGCCAGAAAGATCATAACGATAGTGATCAGAACACAGATCACCACACCCTTTCTGTCCACATTTTTGCCAAGTATGGAATATCCTTTCATTGCGCCCCCAAAAATGGCTATTCCCGCTATTCCCGCAATAAAACCTACCTGATAGATAAGTACCCACAAAGCAGCGCCGAGCAGGGAACCGATCAGCGCCCCGATAATGCCCAAAGGCAGATTGGATTCAACACTTAATTTGCTCTGACGTTCCGCCTCCATCTGACTCATCGACTGCCGAGCACAGGTTGAGCAGAGAAAATGCGGAGCGCCATTGACATCATAGCTGCCAACGTCATATTCGGAACCGCACAGCTGGCATCCTGTACTCGCTCCTTCCGCCTGTAAAAATCCGATAAGATGATTCGTCACCGAATCGATCATTGGTATTGTATTCTTTGCAAGATTTGCCGGCATCAGCCTTGCCTCGATCACATAATCCGTGACATTTGTCTGAGTCACCTTTTTTTCCGCGACCCGCAGCTGGTTCATAACGCCATACGCCCTGTTCTTAAAGCTGTTCAGATCCATATTATCCGCAAGCTTGTAATTGATGCGGATCAAAAATCCCTGACTCATATGTACCGTCACATAATATCCCTTATACATCCCGCATGCAATATACGGCGTTCTGGTCATATTCCCATCCGCCAATACCTTATCCATAATTCCCGCCATGTTTTCCATACTCCTTCTATCTTTTTTGTTTGATCACACATCCCTATCCTACAAAAACACACTCTGTACTTTTAATATTCTAGCACAGATCTCCGGCAAAATCCACCTCTACGGTTTAACGTCCATACTTTCCGTCATATCTCCCCATGATATTCCTGCAAAAATCTCCTACGAGCTTCCTCATAGAGCCGCTCATATGCTTCATTTTTGCTGACATTGACCTCATGAAGCACGCCTGCGCGCCCACCATTTTCAAATATCCCTACCCGGTATCCCCGTCTTCTGTATTCCATACACTGGGAAATATCATAAAAATGAAAACCTTTTAAAAGCTCTTCCCGCCATGACACATTCTCCCTCGTTGCCATTAATACACCGTCTATGCACTCCATCTCTTGAAGATTTACATCTATGGAAGCATCCGCGGACGTGTCCGTAACTGCCTCAAGCACCTGCAATGTAAAATCCTGATACAGACAAAACCGCATATCATCAGGATCGCTTTCTCCCCATACTGCACTTTCCGGAAGTTTTTTGGTGCCTGCCAGTCCGATCATTGCATAGTCATCGCTTCGCAGTGCCTCTATAAGGTTCTTCAGATACTCCTCATCAAAGATAAATGTGTCCTGATGCATGTATATTTTCATCTCTGCAGATATGCTTTTCCTTGCCAGCTCATATCCTGCCGTCATGCTTTTAGCACCGCGGACAATATACAGTCCCAGATGATATCCCTCCGGCATCTTCTGGCGTTTCAGATATAAGATTATCTCTTTTACATAGTCTTCATCATTAGCGCACATAATACAGGCGATCTCATGATCCTTATCCTCCCCATGACAGTCCGATCCATCCCTTCCCGCATCAATATCTACAACCATAAGGGCATGACATTGATTCTCCCCTGACATACATGGTTTGCCGCCGGGATGCATCCTTTCAAACAGGGCGGCATAATGAAAAAGCCCTGACGCCATTTCCGTCCGTCCGGCATCCTGAAATAACGCTGCAGATCTTTTCATAACCGCCGCGGTATATTCTTCATGGACAGCCCCCTTACAAAGCACCGCCAGAAAATCAGCCGATACCTGATACCGCTCTGTCAGACCAAGCAAAAGCTTCTGTTCTTCCGATCCAAATCCAAACCAGATCCGTCGAAAAGCAAATTTAAACTTCCGCAGGGTCATCTCAAATTCTCTCCAGTCTGTCCATTCCTTCATAACTGTATGTACAGATCCACGGTTTCTTTCACATATCGCGATCTCCAATAAGATATAGTAATAGCGCACCCACCGGTCAAGAATCTTTGCAAACAGAAACTTATTTGGCTGGAACATCAGATAACCAAGAAAGGCAAACGCACTATCGTAATGTTCTGCGGCAATCAATCGTCGTATCATCGCTTCCAAAAGTTCCTGTAGAATATTACGGTTTAAAGAATCCGTATCTGCATCATCCATCTTTTGGACTGCCGCAGTTCTCTCCTGATCCTTGCCCAAAGCAGCCGCCAGAAGAAGATATAAATATCCTTCCTCCCTGTATCCCGTCTTTCCCAATATTTCTCCCAGAAAAAACGCGTATCCCGGATCTTCCTCCGAAACCGTCCGAAGCTTGTTCAGCCACTGCTCTTTTTGATCCGCAGTAAGAAACTCCCTGATTCCATCCCATGATTTTATCCGGCACGCACCAAACGCTTTTCCCAGCATATCCTGCAATGCCGCATTTGTTTCCATACAGTAAAACAGGATGTCAAATTCTGCACCGGCGAGTCCGGTGATTTCCTCCAGTCCGTTTACCGGAAGTCCAAAAGCAACGCCGCTCTTTTCTTTTACGCCATACACTCCCAGAATATCAAAAGGTTCCTCCGACAATTCCAATCCAAAATAAAGCAGCTGCGCCTGCCTGCTGGTTCCGAGAATGACAATTTTGGTAACTTTTTCACTCACTTTTTCCGTATCCCTTTTCCTTATTCCTCTTTCCTAACGATAGACGCAGTTCTGCCCTGCAGCTTAGGCGTGCTTTCCAGAATCAGCTTTTCCCCATACTGTACCAACGGTCTGCCGCCCGCCTTGGGGCGAAACAGATATCCCACCTGATACTCCCCATCATGTATCTCCTGCGCTCTGAGCCTTACAACAAATCCACACAATGCGCCATGCGGCTGCTCCGGCAGCGTCTCCGCCGCGTCAGGACGCAGTTTATCAAATATCTCCAGCTGCTCCGCCATACCATCCTGTCCAATCAGCATAACCGCTCTCTCGTATTTCGCCATATCCCGGTCAGTCAACGCGCACCAGCCTTCCAACTCCAGCACCATGGAATCTTCCTCAAAGAGATCCGTCTGCCGTATATGCGCCTCGTCCAAATGATACCGATTCCATGCACCCTTCCGGGCAAGCGTGCGAAACAGGCTGTTCTTCGTTTCTCCGGGACAGTCTATCGGCTGCCTACGGCTGAACCTGTCACTCTGCTCATATTCATACTGCATCTCTATATGATAATCCGCATCCAGACGCTCCTGCACCAGATGTCTGCTGTAAAATGGATCTTTCCCATACAGCTCCGGATGCCGTTGGTAAAGCTTCTTCCTCTCCTGCAGCAGCCTTTTTTCCTTTGCCGCGTCCCGGTCGCTTCCCCGGCTGTACGATTCATGATGGAACAGCGTCACGTCGTTTCTGACCAGATTGTAATATCCCTTTTCGTATAGCGAAAAACAGATATCCACATCATTATACGCCACAGCAAGTTCCTCGCAGAACCCGCCGGCTTCGTCGTATTTTTTCCGCTCTACCGCCATACAGGCTGCCGTAACGGCAAGCACATTGTGATCCGCCAGATTGCGTCCATGATACAGATTCCCCTTATCCTCCATGCCGCCCAGCTTGTGCGCCGGTCCGATCTTCATATTGGCAATACCCGCATGCTGGATGATCGTAGAATCCGGATAATAAAGCTTTGCCCCGACTGCTCCGGTATGAGGCTGCAGCGCCTGCTCCGCCAGGATCGTCATCCACTCTTTTCCCTGCACTTCAATATCATCATTGAGAAAAAGAAGGACATCCCCTTTGGCATGGGCAGCGCCCAGATTACACATTTTGGAAAAATTAAACTCCATCTCTTCATAGAGATAAGTAAAATGCATCTGTTCCTGCATGGCACGAATGACGCTTTGATTATCCGGAGAGCTTCCGTTATCTACAACGATCACTTCATAGGACGGATATGCGGTCACCTCGTCAATTGCATTCAGACACCGTCTTAACAGCTCCGGATGATCTTTGGATGGAATGATTACCGAAACCTGCTTTTCCCCGTCTACCATCGGATATCTGACATGAACTGCCTCAGGCTCCGGGCAAGTCTTTCCGGCAGTCCCGGAGCTCTGACTCTTGCCCTGTTCGGGGTTTTCCTGTCTCTTCATCATCAGTCCTGTTACATATCTATGATATAAGATCCTGTCAATATGTCCGAAGGATACTCCCATAACATCCGTCAGATAAAGCAGAAATTTCTGGAAATCCGGATATTCCCCGTATGCTTCTTCTGATCCCGCCAAAATCGCCCCGGCTATGCCATCTTTCCTTCCATCCGGCAGCTCTCCGAAGGCGGCTGTCTCCCCCAGCTTCTTAGCCGCTTTCTTAAGCAGCGACACCCTCATAATGATTATATTGCCGATATACAGGCAGGAATGAATCGTATCCGGCGACCAATCCGGCTTAAACCATGGATTCTGCCGTTTTTGCTCCTCCTCGTTCCATTCATCCTCATCCCCATACACCGCTTCCGCTTTTGGATGCGTTTCAAAATATTCTCCAATCCAATATTCCGCCTGTTCCGCAAGCCTGCCTTCCGCGCCGGTCAGGATCACATACTGCGCGTTTTTGTCCAGATCCTGCAAAAATCCTGTCAGCGCTTCCGCAAACACGCCGGTCAGAAGCGGAATCTGCGGCGAAAAAAAACTTTCCCACGGCTGTACGACAAAACATCCCTCCTCTAGCCCCCGATTCGGGATGTCCCTTTCCCATTTTGCGATCCACTGTTCATAAGGTTCGGACTGACGTCGGTATTCTTTTTCATATTCCTCGATCCACTGTTTTTTTTGTCCAGTCATTTTCAAACATATTTCTCCATTTTAATCCGTAACTGCCAATATCTGCTCCGCCTTGTTACATAACCGCTGTCTGGAATACCTGCATTTTGCCTCCATCCAGATCTCATAGATGTCAGGCGGCAGCATTTTCTGCGGAATCCTTGCCACAAAACCGGACAGCTCCACATGCTTTTCATTCTCAATCGTCTTACCGACATCAGGGCGCAGCCTTCTGATCGCCGGGATCTCATAGCATCCCCGCCGTCCTTTTAAGATCATCCGATACCGGTAATCACAGCTGTCCAGTCCACGCACATGTGCATGAAGATCGATCAGATAGCCGGGCGTCTCCCCCTGTCTGGCCAGCAGTTCCCTATCCGCTGTATCCACCTGAATAATCAGCGTCTCATTAAGATCTGCTCCGGGGTACTCTTTTGCGGATCTTTCAGATAATTTTTTCACTCCGCTGACCGGCATGATATTGCGGTTCTCATAAGGGAGCGTACATTCATATGCTTCGCTGGTTCCGGTCAAATGCCTGCTGTAAAACGGATCATAATCATAATACCCGGAACTGCGCCGATACAGCGCCTTCCGCTCTGCCGCCAGCCGTTCTTTTTTTGCCAGATCCAAATGATCATTGCCCCGGGAAAGGGATTCGTGATGATACAGGATCAGATCGTTTCGGACAACATTAAACATTCCCATCTGATGCAGCCTAAAACACAGATCCACATCATTATACGCAACCTTCAGTTCCTCGGCAAAACCGCCTGCCTGAAGGAATTTTTCTTTCGAGATCATCATACATGCAGCCGTGACGCCGATCACATCCCAGATACCGCGGTTTCTCCCATAATAGTATTCCACGCGGTCATCATACTTTAAAAGCTTATGGGCAGGTCCCTCATACATATTGGTAATACCGGCATGCTGGATCAGCGTGGTATCGGGATAAAGGAGCTTTGCGCCCACCGCCCCCACATGGGAAAGGGCAGCCAGCTCTGACATCTTTACAAGCCAGTCATCGCTTAGGATCTCCATATCATCATTTAAGAACAGATAATAATCCCCGCCGGCCAGATCTGCCGCCAAATTGCACATTTTAGAAAAATTAAACTCCATCGGCTGATATTCATAGCGATATCCCAATTCTTCCGCATACGCTTCATACAACCTGCGGTTTTCCATGCTGCTTCCGTTATCTATGACAATGATCTCACAGGTCAGGAGATCCTCGATTCCCTGTCCGCCTATGGTATTCTGCATTTCAATGCTTCCCTGACTACCATGCCTGCGGATGGATTCTACGCATCGCCGCAGAATCTCAGGATGATCCTTGGAGGGGATCAGGATGCTGATCCGATGCTGCTCACCACATACTTTTTTTCTTTCCATATACGAAAGCCATCGTCCAAGCTGCGCCTGATTGGTATGTTTTTCAGGCAGCTGCCGCAATATCCGATCCAGCAGCAGTCCCTCCTCCACGCGCGCTCTCTGTATGGATTCCCTTTGTCCGCTGCCAATCAGCTTATGATACATCACCACATCCATCAATGCTGCCGGTTCTTGTGCCGTCAGCAGCAATACGACAGCATACAACATCTCCTGAACGCTTTTCTCCGGTTCCGTGTTCTCTGTCTGTCCTGCCGCGAAAGACATATCATGAAGTTCCTGCATTGCCCGTTGGAACATTTCTGCCCTGACAGCGAAGCACTCTCCAAAATAAAAAAATGACGCCAGCGTATCCGGTGACCATTCCGGCAGGAAGCAGGGATTGCTCCGTCTTCCATAATGGTCAATCTCATCCGTATGAAAGTAAACGACCTGTGTCTTTGAGTGCTTATGAAAATATTCCTCCAGCTTAGGCAGATGCCCTGCCGACAGACTGCCGCTCTTCGCCGCAAAAAGAAGATAATCCTTTTCAGAAACACCGCCGTACATTTGACCATTGAAAAAATTCATTGAGAGAAAATCCTGACACAAAATCACAGTATGCCCATATGACTTCATCCATGCCTCACCATCCATCTGATCACCGCCTGCCATTCCTGCATGAGACTCCGGCAGAACCTCCACCATATCTTTTGACAGTCCGGCTTCATAAATACGCAGAAAAGCCGCATAAGAATCCTTTTGCAGCTTTAACTCTTCTTCATATTTTCTTTCCTGCTGTTCATGCAGCTTTTTTTGTATCAGACGTTTCAGTGTATCTTCCATATTCCCTCAGTTCTTCCATTTCCATCTGCCCGTAAAGCGAGCCGCTATATCGGGATCCAGTTTGGTAATATGATATCTCATATCGATCCACGTCGCCCCGCTGGTATATCTGCAGTCGATCATAAAATTAGGATCCTCATCCTGAAACAGATAGACCTGTGGCGCGATCTCAATGCCATTATGCATCAGTCGCTTCCATGGGTNNGGGTAAGCGATCGGCTGCTGTTCCTTCTTATCTGACATTCGCGGAGAAACAAACCTTGCTTCTTCTATAAATACCTTCGTGTCACTCCCCTGATAGCAGCAAAGTTCCTCAATGCTGATCAGGCAGGCATACCTTGACGGGTCAAAGCGCAGACTCCTGATTCCATCCGCTATTGCCAAGGATACATGGAGCATCTCCCCTTCCTCCTGCAGCGGTTCCAACCATTCTGACGCTTCCTCCGAGAATCCTTCTCCCCGATCCCAATAGATCTGTACCAGTCCTGCCGCCTTCTGATTCTGATAGATCTCTACTGCGTCCCGAAGCGGCAGCACTTCATGGTGAATGGTGTCGCGTAACTGGCTTAATGACATCCTTTCTCCCGTGACCTTCATCTGAAACCGCAGTTCTTCTTCCCGAAAAGCTTCCGGGCGGATCCCTTCCAGCCCCAGTCTGGCAGCCATACCGTCAACGCTGCATGCCCTTCTTTTTTCGCTTCCCATACAATAACACAGCAGCGCCCGATATGCCACCTGATCCGGCGGAATCAGCTGATCATAGGTCCATTCATAATCAATCAGCTGCCAGCGTTCTCCATCGATCAGCAGATTGGAAAAGATAAAATCATAATCCGTCACCTGCACTTCCGCCCTGTAACGCACCAATTCCAGATATTTCTTTAAAAGGCCATAAAATGTCTCCATATCCTGACGTTCCAAACAGTCATCCAGACGTGCCTCCAGCGTCTCACCCGGAAGATACGGGAAACTAAGATACGATACACCCCGATGATCGACCTCCTGTTTACAAGGACAGACCCAAAGACCGCTTCCTTCAAAACGCTGTTCTAATTTCCTTCCGGCTTCAAATATATTAATCAGATGCACCTCTGCCTCTGTCGACAACGCATGCTTCTCCACCTGCATCTGTCCGGATGGAAGTCTGACGATATCTGTCCGGATCGCATATTCTCCCGCCCGGTCATTAGAATACTTTGTATAGGCGATATCCTCCTCTTTTCCGATCAAAAGCAGATAGGAATTGGAGAAGAACGGGAACCCCTCCTCCCGGATGATTCCATCAAATGCATTCTTCTCATCGAACAATAACAGTCTTGAACGATCCATATTACGCAGATTCGTTGTAAGCTCGCCGGGGTTTGGCAGCCTTCTGTCAGAATAGAGTGCCGTCATAAATTTATAATCAGGATATGGATAATAAAAGGAATATTCACTGATGCCGCATTCCTTACAGATTTTTTCCAATCCGGTCCTTCCAAAAGTCCGCACCATACCGGTTGTGACTGTGCCGCAGCCCTCATCCACACTGATTGGATAATCTTCGATTCCTGAAAAATATTCTCCCAGATGATCTTCCCGACAGCCCGCAAAATATTTTAATCCATATTTATTTTCTATCGCTATAATAATCTTTCCGTCCGGCGCAAGATGCCTTCTGATAATATTTAAAAATTCGGTATAAGGCGATTCGCCTCCGATATAGCCTTTGGCATATTCAAAGACGCCGATCAAAAAGATGTAATCATAATCCCGAGCCAGAGAGGGCTCGATATCCTTAAAATTTCCCACTTTAATAGTAATGTTTTCTTTCTCCTGATTACGATATGCATTGATCATGCTCCGCTTCCTGGATAGATCAACGCAGGTAAGTTCCTTGCATTTATCCGCCAGTGTGCCGGTAACCGCCCCGCAGCCGGAACCGATCTCCAACCCTTTTGCGCCGGGCTTTATGGGAAGCCATTCGATGATATTGGCGCGAAGCGGCGACAAATGATAAAGAACTTCCCAGGTATTCTTCTCCTCAATGATCCTGCCATATTCCTCCTGTCCATGGTTCATCACGATCTCCAGAAGGTCATCCTCTGCCGATCCATCGCAGTAGTAATCCTCATCCGGATAAAATTCCAGATCCAGCGTCACCTTACCAATCTTCTCTATGCGGTTTTCCTGATTTGCATCGTTCATTGAATCCCTCGCCAGCCGTCATTTTTTGATTTGCACTGCGGTTTTTAAGTCTTATCAGATATTATCTTTCCTTCACCTGTACTGCGGAATTCATATCATAGAATCCTACCGTATTTTTATCCGAAATCACAGTAATATTCAGAATATCATACAACCGGTGATATACCGTGAATGTGTCTTCCTCATATCCGGTCACGCCAAAGGACAACAGATATTCGCCCCCCTGCAGATCCATCTTCTGAGTAAAAGTGATTTCCTTTTTCTCCCCTGCCTTACAGCCATCTAAAAAAGCTTTTTCAAACATGGTATTGGTTCCGGTGATTTCCGTCCCCTTGACGTTTTTAAAGGTAAAAGCAAAAATCGGTGCAGCAACATCCTCCATAATATCCACTTCTATATGAATGGTAAACTCCGTCCCCTTGATAATGGCATTAGAAGTCTTTCCATGCTCATCCGTAACAAAATATCCCGTAATGAGCGCCTTTTTTGAACCATACTCCAGCATCTCAGGATTCTCACCGGCGGTATTTTTCTTCCGCGCAGCCGTCTGTACCTCGTCATTTTCCAAAAGATCGATCTCCCCTGACGTCTCCTCTTCCAGAACGTCCTCTCCGGCATGGTACTGTCCTACCAGAACCTGCTTATAGATATCGATCATCTCTTTCGGCGTGCCTTCCCCCAGTTTCATTCCTTTATTTAACAGCACAACTCTGTCGCAATATTTAGATATGCTGGATAAATCGTGGCTGACGAAAAGGATTGTCTTTCCCATCTCCTTAAATTCTTCAAATTTATGATAGCATTTTGCCTGAAAAAATACATCGCCGACGGACAGCGCCTCATCCACGATCAGGATCTCCGGTTCAATATTGATCGCGACTGCAAAAGCCAGACGGACAAACATACCGGAAGAATAGGTTTTGACCGGCTGATTTACAAAGTCTCCGATATCGGCAAATGCCAAAATATCATCCATCTTTGCCTTGATCTCCGCCTCAGAAAACCCAATCATCGTGCCATTCAGATAAATATTCTCGATCCCGGTATATTCCATATTAAAACCAGCACCCAGTTCAAGCAGCGCAGAAATACGCCCATTGACCGTCACCGTTCCGCCGCTGGGATTTACAACGCCTGTAATAATCTTTAATATTGTGGATTNNCGGAACCATTGGTACCGATGATCCCTACAGTTTCCCCTTTCTTAATATCCATCGACACATCCTTCAGAGCATAATGCTCCGTATGCCGCGGTTTTCTGGTAAGGTGCAGCGCCTCTCTGACGCGATCCGCGTTTCTCTCATACAATTTATAGATTTTTGTGAGATCCTTCACCTCAATCGCAAGCGTCTCATCCTTGCTTATAGCCATGCCTCTTTCAACCTCCAGCTTTTTGGAACTGCCTTTATCACCGTTGTCCCATCTCCAGCCTTTCTCACTGCTTTTATCACCGCAGCCTCATCTCCGGCCTTTCCCGCTGCTTTTATTGCAGCCGTTACAGCACATCCGCAAAATGTACTTTCAGCCGTTTAAAAATCAATGTTCCAATACCGAAGAATACCGCTGTTACGATCCAGAAGTACATCGTTGAATAAAAATCCTGCCAGAACCATACCTTCTCAAATAATGCGCTCCGATATCCATTGACCACATAATAGACCGGATTAATCTTAAACAGGATCCGAAACGGTTCCCATTTGCCCTTCAGCATTGTAATATCCCAGAGGATCGGCGTTGCCCACATCCCCACCTGCAAAAAGATATTGATGATCTGCGTCAGATCCCGGAAGAATATAACCACTGCACAGGTTGCATAACTGAGCGCCAGTACAAACAAAAACATGCATAGACTGAAATAGGGGATCTGCAACAGGTAAAGATCTGCCGTATATCCGTATGCAAAGTAAAGAATGATCATCACAAGCACAAAAAAGATATGGATAAAAGTCGCGCCAATGATCTTGATGATTGGAAGGATACTAATTTTAAACACTACCTTTTTCACCAGATAATTATATTCCAACAGTGCCTGTGTTCCATGTACGATTGCCTCGGAAAAATAAAACCACGGCACAAGACCGGCAGTCAGCCATAGGACATACGGTGCCTGAATACCGCTGGCAAGCAGCGTTGATTTATTCTGAAAAATCACTTCAAAAACAAAATAATACAGAACCACCGTGACCACCGGCTGCAGCATCGCCCAGAGCATACCCATATAAGAACCGGCGTATCTGGTATTAAAATCATTCTTCGCCAGCTTCCAGATCAGCCGTCTGTTCTGATACAACTCCTGTGGGAGGACTATCAGCTTATCATATAACACAATACAGACAATCAGCGCCACCAGAATAATGACGCATGCTATGATCTTTTTAATTAATTCTTCCTGCGGATCAGCCAGCGGGTTGTGATGAAAGATCAATAGCAGGCTTCCTATCAGCGCCACCAGTGTAACGATCGAAATCCCTACAGGCTTTGAAATCAATGGTTTCACAGTATTCCTCCAACTGCCCTTGCTATTGGAACATATTATTCCGGTCTTAAATTTCTCTCCTTACAATACGCCGAGAACGAGCCCCACTTGGTATCCTTTTCCGAGATGATCAGCTCCATCCCTTCCGGAATCGGCCATTCTACGCCAATCTCAGTATCCTGATAAAAAAGACCGCCCTCATCATTCGGATGATAAAAATCAGAGCATTTATAAGTAAATTCCGCATAATCAGAAAGCACTAAAAAGCCATGCGCAAACCCCTTCGGAATAAAAAACTGCTTTTTATTTTCCGCTGAAAGGAGTACACCATGCCATTTACCAAATGTCTTTGAACCTTCCCTCAGATCGACTGCAACATCGTAAACCTCTCCGCTGACCACGCGCACCAGCTTATCCTGCGGAAAGTTGATCTGAAAATGAAGTCCCCTTAACACGCCCTTCTTAGATGCGGACTGATTGTCCTGCACAAATACCTGATCAATGCCTGCTGCCTTGAAGTCCTCATAATGATAGGTCTCCATAAAATAACCCCGTTCGTCGCCAAAGACAGTCGGCGTGATGATCTTTAGTCCTTCGATCTCGCATGTCTCCACTGTGATTTTGCCCATAATGACCTCCCTTGCTTTTCTTAACCTTGTTAGCTTTCCCTTCAGCTTACATAACTTTTTGTTTGGACATTTATATGCCAAAAACATCATAAATGAAATCATTTTGATTCTCTTATCTTATATAGCTAAGATCCAGATCCACCCGTGTATTGATGCCATTAATATGCCCATTGGAAGTATACTGCCATATGCTGTAATTCCCTGTATATAACGGCGCATCACGGTACTCCGCATTCCAGAGCACATACTCCTGCAGCTTTTCATCTTCCAGACGTTGATAATACCAGTTCCGGCTGGCATAGACTCCTGCCTGATACCCAGCGTTCTGTATCGTCGTACAAAATGCCCTGCACACTGCCGTCCGCTCCGCTTTGCCAAGCTGATCCGCCCTGCCATTGCCCCCTGCACTCTCCGTATCAATAAATACCGGATAATCAAGTTCAAAATCACGGCACAGAGATACGACCATGGAAGCTTCCTCCACAGCCTCTACTTCATTGACTGCCTGCGTAAAGAAATAAACGCCCACATCTATCCCGGCATCCTTGGCGCCTTGAATATTTCTTAAGAAATAAGGATCCTCCACCAGACATCCTGTTGACGAGCCGCGATAACCGCACCGGATAATGGCAAATGTCACTCCGCTTGCTGCCACAGCTTCCCAATCAATATCTTTCTGCCATTTAGAGACATCGATACCAAAAGCAGCCTCCGTAACTTCTAAAATCTCTGTCTTTTCTGATGCTTCAGCATCCGCAGCTGCAGAAGCCTCCTCGGTATCCTCTTTCTCAGCATTAATCTCACTTTCCTCATGAATGTAAAATGAAATATCTTCAATTACTGTATATTCCAACTGTTCCTTTACGGACACCCGCATGGGATCAAGCGGCACCTCATATCCTTCCACCGCTTCTAACGACACAAAATATACCCCCGCCGTAAGATCCGGAACATAAATGATTCCATCCTGATCAAGATCTTTATATTCTCCCTGATCCTGAACCGTAACATAGAAAGACTTCCCCCGTACTGCCCGTCCGCTCTCATCTACTACCGTAACACGGATATCTTTATATACGCTGCTGGCAAGAAGATAGAGCTGCGGTGTCTCCCTGACAATGATACCGGACGCAAGCGTCGGATCCGGATCAAAGAATGTTTCATCGCGCAAAAATGCGCGAAGCTCCGCATCGGTGTATGTCTCCGGCAATGTACCCTGTATTTGATCCGATAAATCCGCCTGACCATTACCGCCCGCCGCGCCCTCTTTTCGGTTTACATAAAACACCATAGCAATCGCCAATGCTGCCACGCAGACAGCAATCGCAATGGCCTGCGCCCGTAATTTAGAGTCCATTGGCCACCTCAACCATATATTTCCCGTAATCTGTCTTCATCAACGGTTCCGCCAGCTTCAAAAGCTGTTCCTTATCAATAAAACCTCTCTTATAAGCAATCTCCTCAATGCAGGAAATATAAAGTCCCTGCCGTTTCTGAAATGCCGCCACAAAGTCAGCTGCATCCAGAAGGGAATCATGATTGCCGGTATCTAACCACGCGAAACCGCGTCCCAGTGTCTCTACCCTTAAGGTTCCCCGGCTTAAATATTCATTATTGATACTGGTAATCTCAATCTCGCCTCTTGCGGAAGGCTTCACATTGGCAGCGATCTCCACCACGTCATTGTCATAAAAATAGAGCCCCGGCACCGCATAATTACTCTTCGGATGTTCCGGTTTTTCTTCAATGGAAATCGCCTTTCCCTCCTCGTCAAACTCCACTACTCCGTATTCCCTCGGATCACGTACATAATATCCGAAAATCGTCGCGCCATTCTCTCTGGAAGCCACGCTGCGAAGCACCCGCGAAAAGCTCTGCCCATAGAAGATATTATCGCCAAGTACTAAAGCAACGCTGTCTTTTCCGATAAAATCAGCGCCAATGATAAAGGCGTCCGCCAGTCCTCTGGGCTGCTCCTGCACGGCATAAGAAAACGTCATACCAAGCTGCTTTCCGTCCCCTAAAAGTTCCTGGAATACCGGAAGATCCCTTGGCGTCGAGATGACCAATACCTCACGGATCCCAGCCAGCATCAAGGTAGACAACGGATAATAAATCATTGGTTTATCATAAATCGGCATGATCTGTTTGCTAATCGCCTTTGTCAACGGATACAGCCTTGTTCCCGATCCGCCCGCTAAAATAATACCTTTCATAAATCAACAAAACCTTTCTTCAATAAACATTTTACTTAAAATATTTTCTTTTATTTTAACATAAAACAGCGCAAAAGGGAACAGTCCGTTGAAAAACCCGTTCTGCTCCCATTTTGTCCGCTTTATCTGTTCTTGTACATATCCTCGTAGTATTTTTGATAATCGCCGCTGGTCACATTCTTCATCCATTCCTCATGTTCAAAGAACCATTGGATCGTCAGCCTGATACCTTCCTTAAACATGGTCTCCGGCTCCCAGCCAATCTCTTTTCCGATCTTATCCGGTGCAATGGCATATCTTCTGTCATGACCTTTGCGGTCCTCCACATATGTGATCAGATCCTTCGTCACCAGCTTCTTTCTTTCATCGTCATCCGGCAGCATTTCCTGCAGCGTCTCTATGATAATATGAATAATTTCAATATTCTGCTTTTCATTATGCCCGCCGATATTGTAAGTCTCATATAATTTCCCCTGCTCCTGAACCATATCGATTGCCTTGGCGTGATCCATGACATACAGCCAGTCGCGCACGTTCTTGCCGTCACCGTACACCGGCAGCTTCTTTCCATGTAGCGCATTGTTGATGATCAGCGGGATCAGCTTCTCCGGAAACTGATATGGTCCGTAGTTATTGGAACAGTTCGTAATATTGGCCGGAAAATGATACGTATCCATATATGCCTTCACCAGCAGATCAGAGCTTGCCTTGCTTGCCGAATACGGACTGTGCGGATCATATGGCGTCGTCTCATAGAAAAACGCATTCTCATCATCCGGCAGCGATCCATAAACCTCATCCGTAGATACATGAAGAAATTTCTTTCCTTCCTTAAATGTTCCGTCCGGCAGCTCCCATGCCGCTTTGGCACAGTTTAACATGACCGCGGTTCCAAGCACGTTCGTCTGCACGAACACCTCAGGATTCTTAATGCTTCGGTCTACATGGCTCTCCGCCGCAAAATGAACCACCCTGTCAATGTCGTTCTCGGCAAAGATCCTGCCGATCGCCTCCTTATCACAGATATCCGCACGGATAAACGTGTAATTCTCCCTGCCCTCGACATCCTTAAGATTCTCCAGATTGCCCGCGTAAGTCAGCGCGTCCACATTGATAATCCGAATTTCATTATCATATTTTTGAAACATGTAATGAATGTAGTTCGAACCGATAAACCCGGCCCCACCTGTCACCAGATACGTCCTCATATTGATTTTTTACTCCTTTCTGTCATTACAAAATAGTATTTTAAATAAATTTCTCTTTAGGTCTAGTATCCCAGATAGCTGATATTCATATCCACCTTTCCGCTGATACCGCTGACAGTTCCCTTATCCGAGTACTGCCACATGTCATAACGGCTGCCAAAGGTCGGTTCCGCCGCATACTGTGCCAGCCAGATCCGGTAACCGCTCAGTGAACCGTAGCTTAGATTATCATTATACCACGATTTTGATGCATATACACCTGCAGAATATCCCGCGTTTCTGATTGTCTCACAAAATGCCCGGCATACTGCCGTTCTCGTCGCACGATCCAGTCCGTCCGNNCGTATCAATAAATACCGGATAGGAAATACCGTAGCCTTTGATCAGACTGATTACCATGGACGCTTCCTCCACAGCCTCTACCTCGTTGATTGCCTGCGTAAAGAAATATACGCCGACCTTCAGCCCTGCTGCGCTTGCGCCTTGGATATTACGCTTAAATGTCGGATCCTCTACCAATACGCCTGTGGAAGATCCACGATAACCACACCGGATAATGACAAAGCTGATACCGGAATTTTTCACTGCATTCCAGTCGATGGAACCATTCCATTTGGAAACGTCAATTCCCAAAACACCATTGTTGTTCATGGCAAGTATACCTTCGTTATTAAAGTGATACTTAATGCCCTGAATGATCTGATCGCCAGTCACCTTATTGTGGTTCTTATCATAATAGTAAACATTGCCATTGATCGTCTGCCATCCTGTATAAACATATTCTACGTCCGCCTTGATATAAAATGCAGACGCTTTGTAGTAATCCGCAAAAGTTGCTGCTGCATAATTGCCGGAAGAATCCTTGACATAAATCTGGTTGCCATTCTTATCCACTAACTTACTGGTCGTATCCTGTTCCGGATTGGCAACGACCTTAACCGTACATTCTACTGATTTGGTATTGCCTGCAGCATCCTTATAGGTCACTGTGATCTTGGCTGTTCCATTGGNNCCCGCAGTCACCTTTCCTGCCGCGTCAACCGTCGCCACATCAGTATCGGAACTCTTCCATGTCATCTTACCGGCATCCGTGATCTTCGTACCGTCTGACAGCGTCACAGTCGCCGTCAATGTCTCGCTGGTATCCTTTCTAAGAGTCAGCGACGTTTTATCCAGCGCAATATCCTGCATTGTCGCCTGCGTTACCTTCACCGTACAGTCCGCTGATTTGCTGTTGCCCTGTGTATCCTTATAAGATACGGTAACGGTTGCAGATCCTGCCGCAATACCGGTCACCTTACCTGACGCATCCACTGTAGCTATTTTAGCATCACTGCTCTGGAATGTAAAGGCAGAGGCAGCTGTTATCTTCGATTGGTCTGTCATGACCGCGCTGGCAGTCACAACCTTACTTTCTGAAACAGACAGATCCAATGTCGCAGGACTGACCGATACCTGAGAAACGGTTACCACTGCCGGTTTTGCTTCCACTTTGATCTCGCAGGTTGCGCTTCCCTTATATGTGACATTATCTTCCGTCTTAGAAAATTCCACTGTGATCGTTGTTGTTCCTTCTTTCAGAGCCGACACCTTGCCGTCATTTACTGTAGCAATGGCTCCATTACTGCTCTTCCAGCTATAGCTTCCGCCACTGATAGCAGAATCATCATACTTTGCAGATGCAGTCAGCGTAATCGTTCCACCGGCCTGCACTGTTTTCTCGCCGCTGAGCGTTACAACAGCCGTTCTGTTTTCAGGGTTTGTTTCCTCCGTTTTACCGTTTCCGCTTTCATTTCCGGATTCGGTACCATTTTCTGATGCAGTGCTATTTCCTGATGCAGTACTATTTCCTGATGCAGTACGAAACAATTCATGCATGATAAAATACGGCTGCATCGATTCCGCTGCCCTCTGTTCTGACGCTACACGGACTGTGTTTCTTGCGGAATAAGAAGGCTCTGCAATCGTATTCTTATCTACCTGACGATACCCGTCAGAACCATCCACTGCTACTCTGGTAGACTCCACCCATTCCACGGTATCCGTTACCACGGGAACCGGCTCTGCCGCTGCTTCGACTTCCGCATTGTTAATAGCGGTATCCTCCGCCGCCGCATTGATTTCAGACTCTGCCTTAATTTCCTGCGTCACGTCAATCTGCTCATACACAATCCGGTCTTTTACCGTCACCGAAGATGGATAGTCCGTAAATTCATATCCCTCTACCGGCATCACCTCTACCTGATATACCCCTGGCGTCACCGTCTTATCATAAATGATACCGTCCAAATCCTCATCCTTTAACGTATAGGCTTCCTTCCCGTCGACCTTCAGAATAACCTCAAATGCCACACCGGTGATCAAGCGGTTTGTCGCAGTATCAATAAATTTGATCTTAATGTCGCGTTCTACAGAAGTACATGTTACTTCAACAGAAATAATCTCATCCGTCTCTTCCGGCTCCTCCTCCATAGGCGCGGCCATATGAGCATCTGCCATTGCCATCAGACCGCTTTCGCCCGCAATACCGATAGAGGAAAAGTTCTCTCCGACATCATAAAGATTAAAAGCGTCCGTCGCACGGTTACGGTTCCCGGCAGCCACAAGCGTAATGATCGCAACGCATATGATCAGAGCACCCATACCGACTGTCACCCAGTCTCCTACTGCAAAATTGCGGAAAAATGCAAGTATACGGGTTTTGATATCCTTCTCTCTCTCATCCCCATATGCTTTGTCCCCTGCATACGCTTCTTCATCATAATAACCTGCCTCTGAATCATAACCGTCTCCGGAATCATAATATTCTTCCGAATCATAGCCACCCT
>DLOQ01000129.1:0-7220 GCA_002479655.1 Lachnospiraceae bacterium UBA7480 | reverse complement strand
CATAATATCCTTCCGAATCATCACTTTCCTCGGCAAGATCATCCAGATCTACAAAATTCACCGTTCCTGTATACTGCGCATCCATCTGCTCATTGATTTCGTCCGAAATATCGCTCATCAGCATTGTGTCTACAGAAACTTCGCCCTGAAAGACTTCCATACCCGCATTTTCTTCATCAAAAGGGGCATATGATTCATCCGCATATTCCGCAAAATTTTCATTTGCATCATTTTCATTTGCAAATTCTTCCTTGAGATAAGGTTCGTCGGTTGTATCTTCATTATCTATATTGGTAATCTCATCGCTGTATTCTTCTGTGTATTTTTTATTTTCTTCTATATAACCAACATAGTCACTATTTTCTTCCGTATATTCATCAAATTCCTTTGGATAATCTCTATTTTCTTCTGTATATTCATTAAATTCTTCTATATAATCAGTATTTTCTTCTGTGTATTCATTAAATTCTTCTGTAGGATCGTAATACATCTCCTGTACCTGGGGGATATGATCCGTCAGATCCAGGTCGATGATATCAAATTCTTTTTTCATACGTCCTCTCCATTTCTACTTTTTTTCAGCGCTGTTACAACTTTCTCGGACATTATAGCATGTATTATGTAAACAAGGCAAGAAAAATGATGTATTTTGCGATGGTAATAACTGTATGGATTTCCAATTCTGGGTATGGTTGATTTTTGCCGGATATAATGCTAAAATAAGCAGGACTTCCAGGAAAAGACGTCAAAAAAGTATGATTTTTTGAAAATGGTACAGTTTTCAAAAAATGTGATATGGATGCGGAAACTGCAGGAGCAGTATGAACAGAGGAAGAATATGTACGATTATATCATTATCGGAGGCGGCGTGACAGGCATCACGCTCTGCAAGAAATTAAGAGAACGAGGGATAGATAACATTCTGGTTTTGGAGAAAGCTGATGAACCGGGTGGTCTGTGCAGGACAAAAGAAATAGAGGGGTATATATTAGATATTGGCGGCGGCCATTTCTTCCACACGAAGCATAAAGAGATTTTTGATTATGTTTTTAAATATCTTCCGAAAAATGAATTTAACTATTATAAACGGGTGTCAAAAATTGAGATGGGAAAAACCACCATTGATTATCCTATTGAATCGAATGTGTGGCAGCTNNCGATGGAGGAGCAGATTGAATATCTGATTTCTATTATTTTATTCGAAACGGACAGTCCCTTAACAAAAAAGAACCTGAGAATTATGAAGAATGGGTCCGCTGGAAATTAGGGAACCGGATATGCGATACTTATATGATACCTTATAATACGAAGTTATGGGGAGTAGAGCCGAAAGAAATGGATATCGACTGGCTCTATAAAATACCGAATGTCGATGTGAGAGAGGTATTAAAATATTCACTTGAACGAAAGCAGGATGTGAATAAATTCCCTGCACATATTCATTTTTATTATCCGAAAAAAGATGGGTTTGGACAGATAGTGAAAGCGCTGGTCAAGGATGAGCTTTCCTTTATCAAGTGCAATTGTGAAGTGACGAAGCTCAGATACAAGGTNNTAACGATAACTGGATTGTAAATGAGGTTTATGCGGCGAAACGGGTCATCAACACCACGCCATGGAATGATTTATACCACGCATTAGGATGTCCGGTCGAAATTGCTTCCGCAGTACAGAAGATTAAATACAACAGGATAGTAATTTCACTGTTTGAAAAAGATTACGATGTGGACTGGCACTGGAGATATATCCCGGATCCCAACAAGGCGCACCACAGAGAGTTTTATATACATAATTATGCCGAAGACAGTAAGAAAAACGGCATTTATCTGGAAACCGGAATAAAAAGGTTTGAGGAGAAGGAGAGGCCGACCGGCAGCAAGGCATCCGTTGTTGATGTTTATACGGATGCGGCATATCCGATACCGGTAACCGGACATGCGCAGGCAATCAGGGAAATACTTGATTATTACCGCCCGATGGAACTTTACGGCGTCGGAAGATGGGGGCAGCATGAATACCAGAATGCTGATGTTTCCATGCATGAGGCCATAAAGTTTGTAGATTCACTGCCATAAAGGAACATTTTATAATGTTGTTTTGTACATTAAAGAAAATTATGGAATCGACAGGAGGGTATGATGATGAATCAAGGTGAAGTCGATACTGCAAAAGTTGTGGAATACCTGTTATTAATGAAAGGCTTGGTAGAAAAAGGATTTGAAGTGATGCTGTTTCATCAAGGGCTTGGTGAGACCTGCATATTTTCACGGCTTATGAAAGCTTATACGGAAAAGACGAAGAAACCTTTAATTTTAATTATGTGGAATGATTCCAGAAAAGCATTACTGGAACAGTGTCCTTATATCTATGATGTAATGTCATGTGATATTTCTTTTTTTCACGCGCTGACTACTCAAAAAGAATTCCTAACAGCCTTGCGGAAAAAAATTTTAGAGAACTACATTCCATGAAATTTGTGAATGTTACAAATATGAGAGAAGAAATATGTTCATTTTTAGAGCTTCCCTTTGATGTGGCAGACAGTGATTATATTATAAAATCAAAAAATCCTGATGCATTAAGGCAATATTTTGATGAACTGGGACTGAAGAGAGGAAAAACCTGTTTTCTGATACCGCATACGATTTGCTATGGAAATGAAGTGATGTCAAATGAATTTTGGGAAAAACTTTCCATAAGGCTAAGGGAAGAAGGATATGAGCCGGTATTCAATTCTTATGAAGAAATTGTGCCGGGCGTGCCATACATATATCTTCCGATGGAAGAAGTGCTGGATTTTGCAAAACTGTGCGGAAATGTAATAGGAGCACGAACCGGACTCTTGGATGTAATCGCAACATTTACCGATGTTAAGATACAGGCTGTTTATCCAAATGAGTCCTGCCCCATATGGCACCAGAATCCGATGCTTTACCCTGGACTGAATATCTCATTAAAAGAAAAATCCGAAAGGGCGCTTCATGATATGGCGATAAGGCGTGTCGTCGGAAGAGGCAATGTATTTGAATTTATACATGGGGATGAGGAAGAAGATATCCAAAAAATAATAAAACATTTAGAAGTATTATGATAAATCAATTTTTGCAATAATTTACTTGTATAATACATTTATAACAGGGAAGAATCAACTGAAAAGCAATTTTTCAAAAAAAGAAAACGGAAACGAGGAAAATTATGAGACCTGATTTTGATGACGAGGATCTGGAAAAAATCGATCTGGGCGCTCCGATAACTATAGATGAGCCGGAAACATATATTGAGGAAGAAACTTACGACGCGCAGGAAGACGACGAAGACAACGAAGAGGACGAAAATTCCAATCTGGCAAAGATCATACAGATCGTCATTCTTTCCGCGATCGCGATCATCCTGTTTTCCTCCGTCTATCTTCTGATACGCTGGCAGCGCGGAAGCGCGCCGGATATTACGGATAATAACGGTAACCCTGCCTATGAAGTGGATTCCGTAGATTATCATGTACCGTTTAATCCTTCTGCATTGGAAGGCTATGTTGACGACGGAGAACAAAATATCGTTATTTTAGGCGACGATACCATTTTACATGCACAGGGAGAAAACGGCATTTCCGATCTGCTTGCAGAAGCAACCGGTGCCAATGTCACCACGCTTGCCTTAAGCGGAAGCGCCGTGGCGCTGCAGGAGCTTTCCTACACGCAGGGATATGCCAAAGACGCTTATAATCTATACTATATCATCTCCGCCATCTGCGCCGGGGATATGGGAAATTATGATCTGCAGTATGCCGCGCTGAGCGAAATAGAAAATAACGGCGCATACTACGATTACTGGGATAAGCTGCACGTCATCGACTTTAACAAAACAGATACCCTGATCATCTGCTATGGCTACTGCGACTATCTCGCCGGCAGGCCTTTGACTGACGGCGACATTTACAGCAAACAGCCTTATGGACATGAAAACGGCACCGCCGGTTCTCTTGACGACTGCCTAAAACTACTTCGGGAACGATTCCCCTATATGCAGATCATCATCTCCTCACCAAGCTATTGCCTTGTAACCGATAAAAATGGGAATCTGTCCGGCGCCGATGTCTGCTTTAACGCTGAAAATGCCACTATGGGCGACTATGTTCTCAATATGAAAAATGTCGCGGAAGCAAATCATGTTTCCTTTGTGGATAATTATTTTTTTGAAGAGTATAATTTTTCAAATTACGAAGATTATCTGGAAGAAGACGGAAGATTTCCCAATGAAGCGGGACGCCGTCTGATCGTCAACCATATGATGCAATTTATCAATCTGGGAAACTAGACTTGCGGGACTACATATTTTCAAGTTCCTCACGCCGCTGTTCCCAGTCAATCTCGGTATATTCATATACCCGATAAACCCCGGACGCAAGCAACAGCCGGTATCCGTTCTCCTCCGGAACATTGAGGTATCCTTTTCTGGCATCTACAATAATATACCTTGTGTAGTTATAACTGCATTTTTGCGCCAATGCTTCAAAATCTACTGTTGGAGCGTACATCAGCTGATAAAATCCATTGGGTTCGCTCCAGTTTTCTTCCCATCGCTCCCTGCCATACGGCATCCGAAGTTCTATATCGTACTGCCTGACAAGTCCCAACAGCTCCGCCGGAAATGCCGCATGCACCACGCCTTCATCATATTCTTCCAGAAAATCAATAATATTGATGACTTCCTGCGGAATCTGGTAAATATTCTCCGTTTTTCTAAAATTAGGATTACTTGCATAAACAAACTCTCCGCCCAGCAGCAAGATCAGAAAGATCATGCAAAAGCCGGTCAGACGATGTTCCGCAATCAGCTGCGTTCCCACATAGGCAAGACCGATCCCTACCGGCAGGATCCACCACATCCTCCAGTAAGTTGTCGCATCCACATAATTGACATACGCATAATAGACCGGCGGCAGAAAGATAAACAGGATGATTGCCGCGCTTCCATATAACAGAATTGTCCGTACCGTGCGCTTTTTCTCCGCCAAAGCCAGATATAATAAGGAAACGAAAAAAAGCGCCATCAATATCCCCCTGCCGCTCNNAACCCCCCTGCCGCTATAAACAGAATATACATTAAAAATCTCATCCATCATTTCCATCCGGTCTTCCCGAGACCTCCAATCCAAAAGTTTTCGGCTTCAGCTTACCACAATACATAGATCAATATATAAATAACACATGGCAGCGCACTGAACATCCCCGCCGGGATAACACTAAACCGTTTATTTCTTATGGCAACAATCAGCAAGAATAGTCCTTCCAAAAAGCATAACAAAAGAAGTCCCAGACTGCTCGCCAGTGCCCCGACCAGATTGACCGCCAAAAGCGCCATCATCAGGCGCGGCAGACTTGTCCCATATCCCATCTCATCATCTGTCCGTTCCCTCTCCGTATATGCGCAGATCCTAAGCAGAATATAAAACGCCGCCGGGATCGCGATATTGGCAAGCACCGATTTCCCCTGCCATGTTCTTGTCACAAAAAATGTTTCATTGGTATAGATCGAATAGCTTCCAAACAACTGCATCCCCACCATCAGCGTCATGAATATGGATCGTTTCTCCCGTTCATGATCCGGAAAAAGAATGGCTGCCGCCTTATAGTAGATCAGATACGTCAGAATGATCAACGCAAGCGGAAGAACCGTATGCGCCACAGCAGATGCATGCATATCGCTTTTTCTGGAAAGGAATGCGATAAACATAGGAAACGGCGCCAGCACATGTCTTGCGTCAAGCGCCCCATAACCGCCGACATAGGCATTTTCCAAATACATTGTATCTTTCTGCGCCGCGATCTGGGCATGCGCCACATAATACGCATCGTCTCCATCCGGAGTGCTGATATAGACAGATAAAAAAAGCTGAAAAACTATCAGACAGATAAAGAATATCCACGTGGCGCGTTCGCTCCCGCTCATTCTTTTCCACGAAGGGATAAAAAAATATCCCCGGACAGAATCTTTGCTGATTCCATACAGCATGACAAAGCACCCTGCTAAAGCCAACAGATACATAACCGAAGAAAACAGCCACGCCAGATCAGACAATGACTGCCTCGACAAAACCATGATGCTTGCTATGATCTGGAAAAATGCCAGCATAAATATCCAACCGGAAAAATAAACCGTACCTATCCTTTTCTTTCCCTTTTCCAACAGATAGGACGGGATGATCCCCGCCATCATGGGGATCAAAAACAGCCATATGATAAAGCATACAGTCTGCTGCAATATTGACATAACACTGCTTGTCCTTTCTCACACTATAGATAGATATCCCGATTGCATATCTTAAGATTCTCCACGATCTTCTTGATATCTGCAGTGCTGTCCTTAGAGCAGATCAATGTCGCGTCCTTTGTATCTACAATGATCAGATCATGGATGCCGATTGCCGCGATCAGCTTATCGGAACCCTCTATAATACAATTCTTCACATTTACCGTCATAGCATTGCCATCTACAACATTGCCGGAATCATTGACCGGCTTCATCCGTTCCAGCGACAGCCACGATCCCACATCATCCCAGCCAAATGTTCCCGGCAGGACATAAATATTGCTTTCTTTCTCTAAGATTCCATAATCAATAGATTCTGACGGAAAGATCTCAAACACTCCATTGACAACCGCTTCCTCATCTTCCGTACCAATCGCGTCTTCTATCTTCTTTAATCCTTCATAAATCGAAGAGAGCTTATCCTCCATGGATTTCAGGATCGTAGATATCTTCCATGCAAACATACCGGAATTCCACATATACTCCTCAGATTCCAGATATTCCTTCGCTTTTGCCACATTGGGCTTTTCCACAAATTTATCAACGGCAAACGCCCTGCCTTTAATTATTTCCGGATTAAACTTAATATATCCGTAGCCTGTTTCGGGAGCGTTGGGCGTGATCCCAAGAGTGACAAGATTTTCTCCCTCCTCCGCGATCTTGATCGCCTCTCTCAATACATTCAGATACATTCCCTTATACTTGATCTGATGATCGCTTGGCAGCACCAGCATCACAGCGTCCTCATACCGCCTGCGCATATATACCGCGCCGAGACCGATACAGGGAGCGGTATTGCGCCCTACCGGTTCGCACAGAATATTTTCCTCCGGAAGCTCAGGAAGCTGTTCCTTGACAAGCTGCTTATAATCCCTGTTGGTCGCAACATAAATATCCTCCAGCTCCACAAG
>DLOQ01000187.1 GCA_002479655.1 Lachnospiraceae bacterium UBA7480 | reverse complement strand
GACACGTCCATATAATCAAACATCGCCTTCGGATATTCCTGAGTCTCCTCTTTATAACGACCGGATACCATCCTCTTGATGAAATGACCATCCTTGTCCAGCTTTTCATTCGCCTGCGCTACATGATAATTATCTTCTTCATCCGCCGTCATATAGACAACTTTATCCGTAACCACAGGATTCTCCGGGTCAGTCTTATCGATCTTACGATAAGGCGCCTCCACAAAACCATATTCATTGATTCTTGCGTAAGAAGCAAGAGAATTGATCAGACCGATGTTCGGACCTTCAGGCGTCTCGATCGGACACATCCTTCCGTAATGTGTATAATGAACATCACGCACTTCAAATCCTGCACGGTCACGGGAAAGACCGCCCGGTCCCAATGCAGACAGACGTCTCTTATGCGTCAGCTCGCCCAGCGGATTGTTCTGATCCATAAACTGAGACAGCTGTGAAGAACCAAAAAACTCTTTGATCGCAGCCTGTACCGGTTTAATATTGATCAGTGCCTGCGGCGAGATCTCGTCCTTATTGGATGCGTCATGGGTCGTCATCCTCTCACGCACCACACGCTCCATACGGGAAAGACCGATCCTGTACTGATTCTGTAACAACTCACCCACTGCACGGATACGGCGGTTGCCCAGATGATCAATATCATCATCATTGCCGATACCGTATTCCAATGTGATATTGTAGTTAATGGAAGCAAAGATATCACTCTTAGTAATATGTTTCGGCACCAGCTCATGCGCATTCTTCACAATTGCGTCTGCAAGCTGTTCCGGCTTATTTTCATATTCCCTGAGAATCTTCTTCAACTCCGGCCAGTAAACATTCTCTGAAATGCCAAGTGCCTTTGCGTCCAGATCCAGCCATTCATTAATATCGACCATGAGATTGGAAAGCACCTTGACATTCTTCTCCTCTGTCTGAATCCATACGCTCTCTACCGCAGAGTTCTGGATCTCATCCGCAAGCTCCAGCGTCACTTTGGTTCCTGCCGTTGCAATCGGCACTCCGGTAAACGGATTTAATACATCTTCAGCCAGCACATGCCCTCTGATACGGTTGCGCAGCGCCAGCTTTTTATTAAATTTATAACGTCCTACCTTTGCAAGATCATATCTCTTGGGGTCAAAAAAGGTAGCAATCACGTAATTCTCCGCGCCTTCTATACTAAAAGGCTCCCCCGGCCTTACCTTGCCGTAAAGTTCCTTTAAGCCTTCTTCATAAGAACGTGAAATATCTTTGGCAAAACTCTGCTGTATCTTAGGCTCATCACCAAAAAGCTCCAGAATCTCCTCATTCGTGCCAAGTCCCATGGCACGCAAAAAGGCGGTGATCGGAACTTTTCTTGTTCTGTCCACACGTACATAGAAAACATCATTAGAATCCGTTTCATATTCCAGCCATGCGCCACGATTAGGGATCACCGTTGACGAAAACAGCCTCTTTCCCAGCTTGTCATGCCCAATTGCATAATAAATGCCCGGGGACCTTACCAGCTGGCTGACAATAACACGCTCAGCGCCGTTAATGACAAATGTGCCGGTCTCTGTCATCAGAGGAAAATTACCCATAAAGATCACATGCTCAGTAATATTCTTAATTTCTCCGCCATCCTGATTATACAGACGTACTTTAACCTTCAGCGGCGCTTCATAAGTCAAGTCTCTTTCCTTGCATTCCATGATCGAATGTTTGATCTCGTCTTTCGCCAACACAAAATCAACAAATTCAAGATTTAAGTGTCCGCCAAAGTCGGAAATCGGAGAGATATCATCGAAAGCCTCCTTTAATCCCTCATTTAAAAACCAATTGTAGGAATCCTTCTGGACTTCAATCAAATTCGGGATTTCCAGGACCTCTTTCTGCCTTGAGTAACTCATACGCATACTGTTGCCGTTTACAATAGGACGTATTCTGTTTTTTTCCATATTGACATTTCACCCCGTTCAAATATTTTGCGGTTTCTTATGCAAAAGGGCATAAAAAACCTATTGCACAAAATAGTGCATTTTCCATGATATCACGGCTGGGAATTTTAGTCAATATAATTTTTTGATAAATTGGGAATATTTTTAAGGCGGGATGATAGGCTGTTTTTGATAAATCCGGAATATTTTAAGCTATATAATAAGTTGTTTTTAATAATTTTTGATTATAATTATGAAAAAACAATTTATTTATATCCAAAAGATACAGGCTTAGGCAGAAATGTCCGCCCAAGCCTTGTATTTTCAGATACTACAATTCAAACACACAATGTGCCTCAAATTGTTAAAGTAATTAACATTCTTTGCAAATGCCTTTTGGCATATGCAGCAGAAATCCTTCACACAATTATTTCAAAGTAACTGTAGCGCCGGCTTCCTCAAGTTTCTTCTTGATATCCTCAGCCTCTTCCTTGGAAGCCTGCTCCTTAACCATCTTCGGAGCGCCCTCAACAAGCTCTTTGGACTCCTTCAAACCAAGACCTGTGATCGTACGCACTACCTTGATAACGTCCATCTTCTTCTCGCCGAAGCTTGTCAGCTCTACGTCGAACTCTGTCTTCTCTTCGCCTGCTGCCGCGCCGCCGTCTGCTGCTGTCGTTGCAACTACAACACCTGCTGCTGCAGATACGCCGAACTCTTCCTCACACATCTTTACAAAATCATTCAACTCTAATACGGTCATCTCCTTGATCGCGTCAAGCAGTTCCTGTGATGTTAACTTAGCCATTTTCATTTCCTCCATTTTCATTTTTAATTTCTAATAACATATTGATTTCAAATGTTTCTTTACATTCTGCCGTTACGCATACACCGGCAGTTTACTCAGCAGCTTCCGACGCGCCTGCTTCCTCAGAAGAAGCTGCGCCTGCTCCGCCTTTTTCAGCAAGCTGGTTCATAACGCGGGCAAAATTCGTAACCGGTGACTGCAGACTTCCAAGCAGTTTGGAAAGAAGCTCTTCCCTGGATGGAATCTTTGCAATATCGGCGATCCCCTTTGCATCATAAACCGCGCCTTCTACGACGCCGCCCTTGACTTCAAGCTTGGGCGCTGTCTTAGCGAACTTACACAATACCCTTGCCGGCGCTGTTGCATCCGTCTTGGAGACTGCGATTGCGCTTGGTCCGTTCAGATATTCCTGAAGCTGTTCACAATCTGTTCCCTTAAACGCAAACGTCATCATCGTATTCTTATAGACCTTATAAGTGATATCAGCCTCACGAAGCTGCTTACGAAGCTGTGTATCTTCTGCTACCGTAAGACCTCTGTGGTCTACAAGGACAACTGACTGGGCATCTTTGATTGCTTCTGAGATCTCATCAACGATCGGTTTTTTCAGTTCAACCTTTGCCATCTTTCTACCTCCTTATATTATTTTCATCGGTTCTGCCGAAAGGAGTTTCACATCTTATATCATGTAAAAACCCTCTCCGGACGCCGGAGAGGGATCAAGTCATACAAAAAACTCTTTTCTCCTCGGCAGGCAACATTCTCATGTTTTACGCATGCATATTAGTATGCTTTCGCGCCTGCTGTCTTCGGCATAGTCATTACGACTTTGTATAGAATATCATCATACTTCTCTAATGTCAAGCATTTTACCCAAAAGTTATTTTTATTTTCCTATTCTGTCTGAGGCTCTGTCACATATCCATCTGCATCAATATGCGCCGTATGCGAGATACTCTGCATATAGGAGATTACCCTTGCCCGTTCCTCTCCCTCCAGAAGCGACACGCTGCAATCAGACTGCAGACACGGAACAAACTGCAGGCTTTGGATGCCGTCCTCAGAAAGCGTCATCTTCACGATACAGGAATCCTGTGTTCTGGAATTAAACCAAAAATTTCCGAGACTATAGATGACCGGCACGCCGCCAACATATCCGATCTCCTGCAGACAATGGGGATGATCGCCGATGATGATATCCGCCCCCGCTTCCACATACAGCGGCGTATGGTCGCGCTGCCGCCAGTCGAGTTCTGTCGTGCTTTCCGTACCCCAGTGGATATATACGATCACAAAATCACATTCCTCTTTGGCTTCCCTGATCTTTTCTTCCAGCAGCTCTGTCTCCAGACACCGGAATACTCCCGGCGTATCTTCCGTTGCGCCGCGGGTATGCGGCGACGACGTGCGTTCGATCTGCGTAGCGCTCAACACCGCAATTTTACTGTTCCCCACCAGATAATAAATCGGCCGCACCGCCTCTTCCAGATTCCTGCCTGCCCCCACATAGGGAATCCCTGCCTGCTCCAGCGTATCCAGCGTATCCAAAAAGGAAGCCTCACCATAATCGTAAGCATGATTATTGGCGAGAGATACGATGTCCACGCCCATATCCCGCAGCAGCGATACCGATTCCGGAGCCGCACGGAAAGTATAAGCCTTATCGGGCAGCGGTTCCCCCCTGTCCGAGTAAGGGAATTCATTATTTAACATCATCACATCCGCCGAACGCATCTCCTCCAGAAGATCTTCGGAGATACACTGTTCGAGCTGTTCCCCTCTTTGGCGGTAAGTCGAAAAAATCGCGTAAGCCGGATCAAATAAAATATCTCCCGCAAATACAAACGTCACCGTACCATCCTCGGAAGGCTCCAGCCGGAATGTATATGGATCAAGAATCTCCTCCCCCGGCACATTATCCGCATTTTCATCCGTTCCCGAGGAGTCCGCCAAAACAACGGTTCCGTCTGCGGATATCGTGTGAACGCCGGCAGCCCCATC
>DLOQ01000114.1:14015-16249 GCA_002479655.1 Lachnospiraceae bacterium UBA7480 | reverse complement strand
AAAATCACCTGACAGAATCATAAAATTCATAAGCAGACACCGGGGAGTTGCCGTCAGTGCCGCTGCATGCGATGTGCAGAGCAAGCTTATACTACATAACAGAGCTGATCTGACTGCCGATCAACCCAAAGCCCACAAACAGCGCTATTATTGTCAATACGAATGACAAACAGAAGAAAATCAGCATCCAGAGCAGCTGCGCTTTGCAGTAGTTTGCCTTGCTTGGTTTCGTACCGCCGCCAAACGCCCAGACGATCATCAGAATAAAATTGACAACAGGGATGTAGAGAAGCAGCATCGTCCACATCCATTCGCCCATAGCGACATCATCCGATTCCATAGGCGGCTGATATGCAGGCTGCTGATTCACCGGAGCCATATAAGGATTTTGTACCTGTTCCGCCGGCTGCATCGGCTGCGTATAAGGATTCTGTGCCTGTTCTGCCGGCTGCGCGCCGGTATTTTCCTGTGGGTACATGTTGTTTTGATCCATACTTTTATCCTCTTTTCCGCGCGATCCTTATGTCGCGCTATTTATTTAAAATTTTGTGAATGACTATACCATAGAAAAAATTTGTGTTATAATGTATCAATAGGTTCGGCAAAACCGCACCTACCGCGCCATGTGCCGGAAATTTCGATCAAATGCTCACTGCGTTCGCGCCTGTCGAGCAGAAACGAGGTCATCTTTATGAATGTTAATGAACTGGCAGGAACCATTCACCATACGCATTATCCGAAACATGTTGTCTCCCTGCCCCATACGAGCCGTCAGATCACGGAGACCACTCAGAAAACAGAGACGGATTCCAAAACAAAGGAATTTTCCGATATTCTCTCCGACTATGTATCCGATGCGGCGAATGAAGACAACAAAGAGATCCTTACTGCGATCAAGGATCTCGCAGACAGCATCGAATCCTTAAAAACCAAGAGATATAACGAACAGGAAACCGATGTCATGTCTATCCTGACCGACCGGGAAAAGGCAAAGGAATATCTGAGCCACCAGTCCGGCAGGGAACTGATCATTGGCATGGCGGAGAACTCCATTGCCGGCATTATTTCCGGTTCCAATCTTTGATTCACACGGCAATGACGCTTCCACCGTCATTGCCTATTTTTATCCTGACACCATATCCTATATCAATGTATCTCCGGCGTTCTCAGGTGCAGTGCCGCACCGTCCGGGGAAACGGAATGACATCCCGGATATTGCCCATACCTGTCACATACATCATCAGCCGCTCAAATCCCAATCCAAAGCCTGCATGTCTGACAGAACCGTATTTCCGAAGATCCGAATAAAACTCATATTCCTCCGGCTTCAGTCCCACTTCCTTCATGCGCTGCAGCAGCTTATCATAGTCATCTTCCCTCTGGCTTCCTCCAATGATCTCGCCGATACCGGGCGCGAGAAGATCCATCGCCGCAACCGTCTTTCCATCCTCATTCAATTTCATATAAAATGCTTTGATCTCTTTTGGATAATCCGTCACAAAAACCGGTCTGCCAAAGACTTCCTCCGTCAGATACCGTTCATGCTCCGTCTGCAGATCACAGCCCCAGCTTACCTGATAATCAAATTGCTTCCCAGACTTTTCCAGCAGATCGATCGCCTCGGTATAAGTAACATGGGCAAACTCCGAGCTTATGATATGCCGCAGCCTCTCAATCAGCCCATGGTCGATAAACTGATCAAAAAATGCCATTTCCTCCGGCGCATGCTCCAGTAGATAGCCGATCACATATTTTAACATGCTTTCCGCCAGCGCCATATCGTCCGACAGATCGGCAAATGCAATCTCCGGCTCGATCATCCAAAACTCCGCCGCATGTCTGGTGGTATTGGAATTTTCCGCCCGGAATGTCGGTCCGAAGGTATAAACATTCCTGAAGGCAAACGCATAAGTTTCCACATTCAGCTGACCGCTCACCGTCAGATTGGCAGGGATACCAAAGAAATCCTTTTCGTATGCAATGCTGCCATCCTCCATTCTGGGGATCTCATTTAGATCCAGCGTCGTCACCTGAAACATTTCCCCTGCGCCCTCACAATCGCTTCCGGTGATGATCGGCGTATGGACATATACAAAATCCCGCTCCTGAAAGAACTGATGGATCGCATAAGAAAGGATGGAACGCACTCGGAATACCGCCTGAAAAGTATTCGTCCGCGCCCGCAAATGCGGGATACTCCTCAAAAACTCCATGGAATGACGCTTCTTCTGCAG
>DLOQ01000114.1:0-13975 GCA_002479655.1 Lachnospiraceae bacterium UBA7480 | reverse complement strand
TCAACACGATCTTCCCCTTTACAATGACGGCTGCGCCGACATTTAATCCGGATATCCGGTCAAAATTCTCCAGATGATCGTCATAAACCACCTGCAGCGTCTCAAAATAGGTTCCGTCGCTGAGCACCAGAAATCCAAAATTCCTGGATGCCCTGACCGACCGCACCCAGCCGCCGACCGTCACCTCACGATCCTTCCATGATTCCTTATCCTTAAAAATTGATTTGATATACTGCAATTCCATTTTAATAACCATGCCTTTCTGTATCCTGCGGATTCATGCTGCCGCAGGCACAAATTTATCGCCGCTTTGCTTCCGTCTCAACCCTTCTGACGTTCACGTTTTATCTGTGTGACGACTCCAATCACGGAAAACAGGATCATCACAGCCGTTGAAAGTGCCTTATCCAAAACAATAAACTGCTCCACCAGAAGATTCAGCAGCATGCCGCCGAAAACTGACGTCAAAATGATGATCACATAATCGCCAACCGCCACCGCGAGAATACCGCAGAGCAGACCTGCGACAGCCGCCCAAAGAACGCCTTGCTTCAACAGCAGCATGATCTGCTCAAATCCCTCGCTCAATCCTTCCGGTTGTACTCCGGCTCCTGCCAGCACAAGCTCCAATGGATCCACATCGGCTCCGGTCTTTACTCCCAGCAGGACTGTCTGGAAGAAATTACCGAAGGCAAATATATGCTCCGCGCCGCTCACCTGCTCCACCAGCGCCTTTCCCAGCGCCATCGCCTGACGCCAGAAAAAGGAAAATACTACCAGAAACGCACTGATGGATGCGCTAAAATACATCCCTGCTTTATAATAACGGAATCCTAAAAATCCCATAATCAGCCCTGCTGCCAAAGCAATGACAAAAAGCAGGGTTCCTTCTACGGATAATCTCGCGCCGATCTGTAACGCCAAAAAGTATCCGAGCCAGCCGCATAACAAAAACTGTACCATTTTATAAAGCCTAAAACCCCGAAAACAGATGAGGCTGCCTACGATCATCATCACCAGATAAACCAACCATACCGAATTTGAATCCATATCTTACCCCTGCGGTCAGATGTCCGCACTCCCCAATTTTTACTCTCTATTATATGCCGGCAGCCCCCTGTCACTTAACCTGTCGAAACAATTCCGTCTTTGCCAGCCTGTTCCTAAAAAAGGTTGCCAGTGGACCTGTAAAAAAAGCCGTGATCACCGTCGCCACGCCCACAACGCTTCCCAAAAGAAATCCGACTGTCACACAGAGCAGATCCGTACCGATCCTGGTCCATTTATATTGCAGCTTCCCATGAAGCGCCTGCTCTATGATCTGCCCCAGCGCATCATACGGCGCTATCCCGATATCGCACTGCATATAAAGGGCCGCGCCAAATCCCAGCAATACCACCGCCGCTAACATTAGTACTACCCTGATGACCAGATGCTCATCCATGCTTTCCGTAGAAATATCAAAATGTCCCAGCACCCATATCAAAAGATCCGCCGTATAACCGCAGCATACCATGGCGACAAGTGTTCCCGGTCCGACCGCCTTACGCAGTGTCAGCATCATTACAACAAACAGCACCAGATTGACCAGAAGCTGGCAGGTGCCGTAACTGGCAGACAGATGATAACTAATCCCAAGATTCATGCATGCAAACGGGTCTGTCCCGAAATTCGCAATCCGCATCAACCCTATGGATATTCCGATAAATACAACGCCAAGGCACATACTGACGATAACTGCAGGGCGATATTTCCCCTTTTCTTTTGTATTTTCCGTTTCCCTGTCCATCTGTTTCTCCCGAAATATCTTAGCTCTATTCCGCCTATAAAACTACGTCTTTTATACAATGGATTTCATCCCATTTATTTTAGCAAGGATAGGGCGGATTGTCCATATCCAAAACCATCAAACGTCTATCACATCCTCTGGTTGGATCATGTCCTGTGCAGAAGATATCCCAACAGATAATGCACAAAAAAAGCTGCGATATCAACCGCCACGATAGTCGCGCCAACGGGCGAAGAACTCAGAATCGACAGAATGATCCCGCAAAATGCGCATACGACGGAAAGAACTGCGGAATAGATGATCACACCTTTGAAATGATTCAGAATACGCATCGCAGACAGTGCGGGGAAGATGATCAACGCCGAGATCAAGAGCGACCCCACCAGATTCATCGCCATGACGATCACGACCGCCGTGATCACAGCCAGCAGCAGATTATAAACGCCGGTATTGATTCCGGTCGCCCTTGCAAAATTCTCATCAAAAGCCACCGCAAATATCCTGTTGTAGAAAAAACAGTATGCCCCCATCACCAGTACCGAGAGCGCAACGCACATCCACACCTCTTTTTCCGTCAGGCTTAAGAGCGCCGTAGAACCAAACAGCGTGCTGCATACATCTCCGGATACATTGGCGGAAGCGGAAAATTTATGCAGGACAAGATACCCCACCGCAAGGGAACCCACAGACAGCATGGCAACCGCCGCATCACCCTTGATCTTCGTATTTTGTCCGGTCCGCAGCAGAAGAACCGCGGCAATAATCGTGACCGGCATGATAAATGCTGTCTGATCCGCCAGCTTTAACGCGCTGGCAANNCCACATGGGAAAGTCCGTCCCCGATAAAAGAAAACCGCTTTAAAACCAGGATCACGCCAAGCATCGAAGAACACAATGCAACCAGCGTTCCCACGATCAATACATAGCGCACAAACGGATATGACAGATATAATTGAAGCTGTGTTATCATTTCTTCCATAAATCAGTAACCGTACCTTTCTTTCAATCCGCCGGATCGTCACCGGTTTTATGCAGCGTGTTCCCCTCCATCATCCGCAGATATTCTTCCTGCGTTCCATAGAATGAATTTTCCTTATCTATATGGAGGATATGGGAAGCCTGTCTTACCGCCGTGCGGATATCGTGAGACACCATGATGACCGCCGTTCCCTCTTGATTCAGGCTTTTCAGCAGTTCGTAAAATTCCTCAGCCGCCTTGGGATCCAGTCCCGTCACCGGTTCGTCCAAAAGCAGCAGCTTAGAAGTCGCGCATAATGCCCTTGCCAGCAGCACTCTCTGCTGCTGACCGCCGGAAAGATTGCGGTAACACTGCATCTTGAACTCCGTCATGCCCATGCGCTCCAGATTCTTTAAGGCAAGCTCCTTTTCCGCCCTTCCGTACCACGGACATCTGCCGCACTTTGTAAGCGTGCCGGATAAAACGATCTCCCATACCGATGCCGGAAAATCCCTCTGCACATCGGTCTGCTGCGGAAGATATCCGATCTCCTGCGGCAAAATACCGTCGTCCAAAATAAGCTCTCCGGAAATCGGTCTGATCAAATGAAGCAGCGTCTTGATCAATGTGCTTTTACCGGCTCCGTTTTCCCCGACAACACAAAGATAATCCCCCTGTTTCACCACAAAGCTGATATGCTCCGCAACAACGCCGTCCGGATATCCTAATGTCAGATCTTTACATGTGATATATGCCATGATCTCTGCCTTTCTGTATGATCCCATTCATAGTTATTCACAAGCAAGCGCTTTCTGTATGACACCATTCATAGTTATTCGTATGCAAGCGCTTTTTGCAGCGCCGCAAGATTCTCCTGCATGATCGACAGGTAGGTCGCCCCCTGCGCGATCTCCGCAACAGTCACAGACTGCATGGAATCTAACGCAAGGATCTCCTGATCTTTGTCNNGCCGTATTGGCAATCACCGTCTCCGCGATCCTTTGATCCCCGTCTTCCATGACAAGCACTGCCGGAAGATCATATTCATCCAGCCTGCCCGCCAGAAAGATCACCGTCTCAAAGCTTGCCTCCGTTTCCGTACTGCATCCCGGAAACGCCGCGTCATATTCCAGTCCGTAATCTTTCATCAGATAAAGAAAAGGAAACCTGTCCGCAAATAACACCCTGCCCAAAGGCGCTTCCGATACCATCGATTCATACTGTCCATCCAGCTCTTCCAGCTTTGCAAGATACCCTGACGTATTCTCCGTCACTGTCCGGCTGTCATTTTGATCCAGCTCCGCTACAACGGCTGCGATTGCCTGAACACAGACAGACGCATTTTTCAACGACAGCCAGATATGCTCGTCATATTCTGTGACGTCCATATCTTTTTCTTCCGCACCGCCCCCTTGCCGGACTTCTCCGCCGTCATGCTCTCCATAGGTCTGCCCGTCAGCGTCCTCCTGCATCCCTTCTACATGTTCTTCCTCTCTCAGGGAGGATTCCAACACTTCCATCAGAGCGATATACCGCTGCGCATCCCTCCGCTCCTCCGGAACGGATGTCATAACGCCCTCCATCCACCGATCGGATTCACCGCCTACACAAACGATCATATCCGCCTCACTGATACGGACGATATCATCCGTAGTCGGCTGATAATTATGAGGATCCGTACCCTGATCCATCAAAAGCAAAACTTCTATATGATCTTCACATCCCGCTGTGATCTGCCGCGTCCAGTCATAAAGCGGAAACGACGTGCAAAGGATCTGTATCTTTCCGCCTTCCGTGACCGCCGGACCGCCTTCTGACGCGCATCCGGAAAATAATATCACAAGCATCATCATTGCGCAGACAATTGCGGTTCTGCAATTATTATTATTATCGTATCTGTTATCGCATCTATAATTCATTTTCTTGTTCCTTATAGCAAAAATTATTCTTCAAATTTCATATAAGAGCGTACCGACGTTAGCAGTTCTTTTTACACATCCCGCACAGTCCGCTCAGCATGGAACCCTGCCCTTCCAGCATAAACCCATGATGTTCCAAAAGATGTCCTGTAAGCTCTTTCATAAAAGAACATTCCAGATGAAACAGTTTTCCGCATTCCCTGCACTGCATATGAATATGTTCCTGACAGTTCCCATAAGGTTCCACATACTGATAGCGGTACGCATCTTCGCCCGCCGCCTTATATTTCATCAGTTTCCCGCTCTCTGTCAGTTTTTCCAGATTACGATATACCGTCGTCAGGTTGATGGAGGCTTCCTTTCCTTTCAGCTCCGCATAAATATCCGCTGCCGAAAAACACTGATCCGCATGACTTTCCAGATACTCTGTAATACTGTCTTTCCATTTTGTCCGATATTGCTTCTGTACCATATTAAAATGTTCCTTTACCTAAAATTACATCATCTAAAATAACAAAATTGCAAATAATTTGCATTTGCAAGTTATTTGCAATTTTATACCTAAATTATCAAAATGTCAAATTAAATTTCTTTATAATTCATCCGCTGATACCTCAAAAGCCTGCTGATCCCTGATCTCATATATTCGATCGCACTTTCGTATCGTTGTCAGCCTGTGGGCAATAATAATCATCGTGATCGTACCCTGCAGCGCTTCAATCGCCTCCATAACAGCCCGCTCAGTCTCATTATCCAGGGAAGAGGTCGCCTCATCCAGAACCAGAATCGCAGGCTCAAAATATAATGCACGGGCAATTGCTATCCTTTGTTTCTGTCCCCCGGAAAGCTTTATCCCATTTTCCCCCACTATCGTGTCAAGTCCCTCTGGCAATTCTTTGACAAATTTTGACAGACTCGCGCTTTCCAGCGCCTTCCAGACACGTTCATCTTCAATCTCTTCCTCTCCAAACGCCACATTCTCCCGAATCGTATGATCCCGCAGAAAAACATTCTGTGGAACATAGCCTATCATTCTGCGCCTAAATTCCGGCATATCGAAAATATCATTGCCATCGATCTCTACTGTCCCTTTGACAGGCTTGAATAATCCCAAAAAAATATCCGCAAGCGTGGTCTTCCCGGCGCCTGATTTGCCGATGATGCCAACGGACTCTCCCTTACGGATCACCATATTCAGGTCGCATAAAATATCATTTTCCGTACCCTCATAATTCCAATATATTCCTTTTACACAGATTGAATCCTGAAAGACGTATGTTCCGGTATCTTCTACAGCGCTTCTCAAGCCTTGGGATTCGCCCTCACATTCCTTTGCTTTCTTTATATTTTCATAAACATTATCTATTGCATATTGATTGAACATCATATCATTAAACCCATTAATGATTCTTGACAAAGAGGGCAGGATACGAAAGGCGGCAACGGCAAATACTGCCAACCCCGGCACAAATGTACTTTTGTCTATCCCCTGATGAATCCTCACCATGACAACCGCCATAATGCCGCAGATGCAGACCGCCTCTATGCATCGCCTCGGAAGCACAAATAAAAACTGATAATAAGAATGTATCTTTCTTTTATTTTCTATGTGTTCATCGAATTTTTCCAGAAAAACATCCTGTTTGCTCCTGATGATGATATCCTTAATTCCCCTCACAATTTCCAACGTATCATTATCAATCTTTGTAGAGGCGTGATAATCCTGCTCTCCTAATCTGTGCAGTCTTTTTTTTAGTCCCAGCGCCATGATCAGGAATGTTAGTAAAGCAACTGCTATGATTCCGATTGTCATTAATTTATCTCTTCTAAAAAGATAAGTAATAATTAAAAAAACCACAAGCGTTTCCGATAAGACGGTCATCAGATTTTCCACAAAATTTTGCACTTTGGGGACATCCCCCATAATGCCATGGACAATGTTTCCGCTGCTGGTATCCAGAAAGAACGAATATGACTGTTTCATATAAGAACTCATCATCCGGCGCTGTAGTTCTTTTCCCATTCCCGTTCTGAATCTTACCTGAATATAACCGGAAAAACTTAAAAAAATATTTTTCAGAAGATATAAAAGTATAATGGCAGACCCCAGCATGATTATGATGGAATCCTCCGTTTCCAACTTAAAAGCGCCGGATAAAAATTTTATATATGGCTCTTTCATCAATGCTTCCGAATCCGTAAGCATCTGAATAAACGGCAGTATAATGGAAACCCCTAATGTTTCTATAAGGGCGCCAATAAAAATCAATACGAAAACTCCACCAGCCATCCGTTTTCTTTTTCGATCAAAAACATAATTCAATTTTTGCAATAATTTCCAGAAGCGCTTTAGATCTTTTTCCAAGGGCTGTTTTATCCTTTCCGTTGCCGTTTACCTGTAACCTTTTAAAAGCCTGACTGTTTTATGGATGCCTTTTTGAAAGATATTCTTTTTCCCACGTTCAAAATTGCAGTTTAGGATTCTGCAGCACAGATTGCATGTCCGCGTCCTTTCACGGCATTCCCAAGCTTTTGTATTTTCCCAAAGTTCCTCAAGATTACTCTCCCGGACATTGCCAATCGGGTGCATGCTAAGGCACAATCTTACATCTCCATAGGGATCTATACCGATACTGGTAGAAGCGACATCGCATCGTATCCTTGCAATAAGTTCATCCGGATTCTTTAACTGTAGCCTCATTGCTTCCAATTGTTCATAGGAATTATAAATGACATAACCCTTTTTTTTCAGTTCAATCAGCTGATTGATAACTTCTGTTCCCCTTTGGGACATATCATGATATTTCTGCCTTAATTCCTGCGGTAATATATAATGATCGGTATCAATACCTTTTACTTCGCGGCATGAACGGAAAATTGCGCTGTCATCCAATAGCTGATAGGAAATGCCGCTAATATGATGTTCCTTCACATACTCTGCAAGTGGTATCATTTCCTCTAAGTTTTCCGGAAGGATAATTGCCGCAATGCTGACAAGCTTTTTTATGCCTTTTTCGTCTCTTAGTCTGGTCAGTTCCAATAGTGACTCCACTGTCTTCTCATATGCACCCTCTCTGCCTCTTGACCAATCATGGATTTTAGGATCGTTAACAGCATTCAGGGAAATGCTAAGCTCTTCTATGGAGGAATCCATAATTTCTTCATGAAGATGCCCTATTGAATAAGCGTTCGTCATGGATGAAACACGCAATCCCAGCGACGCGGCATATGACGCCAGTTCAAAAATATCCTTTCTTAAAAAGGGTTCCCCGCCGGAAAACCATATGTTTGCCCCCTCTCCCAGCCAATGACGCAGGTTAAGCATCACCTTTTTCCACTCCTTTGTAGTCAGCTCCTCCTGCGCCAGAGCATCTGATGCCACTTTCCATTTAGTGCATGTAGTACATTTCAGCTGACATCTGTCAGTCAAATCCAGCGTTATCTGATTAGGTTTTCTCTGTTTCATCTCTATTCTCCCTCAAAGCATAGGCGCATCAATATCATAATGTTTACTCAGCATACCGACCTTTTTAAAAGACATCTGGCAGCAACTCTAAAAGTCCCATCCATTATGCATTTCTCATTCCTCTTCTTTTCAGTTGGAGCCCGCTATATTATAAATAAGCTGAATTACCCAAATAACTCTATACTTTATCAGATAAACAAAAACCCGCTGGGGAAACCGCATCTTATGCACCGGATACTGCGCGATCATCTCCTGCAGCCTTGGATCGCTGCATATCCGGTATAGCTCGCGCCTGCTTTCTTTCAGCGTAAACCCGCAGATACACCGCTTATACTGATGAAACACGCTGCGCATATGATTAAACATCTGGCGCGTCAGACGATATTGGCACAATTCGTATATCCCAAGCCGCGCAGTCACTTCTTTCTCCCACCGGTACATATCCATACATCGCTCAAAGCGTTCTTCCTCATACCGATTTGTTAACGAACCGTCCGTGATGCGATAATAATAACCAGAATAATCTATTACTTCTACGTGCTTTGCATACATCAAATATGATATATTAAACGCCATGTCCTCCGAGTAAAATTTCCGCTCTGACGGGAAAACCAATTGATGCTCCCTAATAATCCCGGCATCATACAATGTTCCCCATACTCCCATAGGAATAGAATCCTTTTTATCAGGCGCGCTTCCCATCATACGCGGAATCAGTTCTGTATAGATGCAGTCCATCCGATAAACGCCCGGCTCAATATGATATGCCGGCAGCAATTCCCCTGTCTGCTTCATCCTGCGGTATGTGCCTTTGCATGTGTCGCATCCCGTTTTTTGCACGTGACTGCAATATGTGGCTATATAATCAGGCGCAATTGCGTCATCTGCATCCAAGATCGCAATATAATCACCGGAACATTTTTGAAGCCCGGCATTCCTTGCTGCCGCCACGCCTTGATTGTTTTGGTGAATCACCGTGACCGCAGCATGCCTCGCCACATATTCATCACAGATTTTTGCGCTTCCATCTGTAGAACCGTCATCAATCAATATGATCTCTTCGACTTTCCTGCTTTGTGCAAGAATGCTGTTAAGGCACTGAGGAAGATATTTCTTAACATTATAAACGGGAATGATGATACTAATCCGCATGCTGTTCCTTTCCCTGCCTCATATGATTATTTTTTCCTGTAGAAATCGCGCAAACTGCGGTAAACATTTTTTCCAAGCAGAAATGCTGCTACTTTAATTCTAAAAATAATAGGAATCGGTCTTTTGATATAGGCAGCCGCAATCCGCCTAAGCTGCCGCTCCTGCTCCTGCATCTTTTTCGCAAAAGCAGAATTCTTTCCTATTTTGTTAACGCTGTCGCAGCATTCGAAGAAAACATCTGTCGCATCTCTAAATGTATAATTGGCCGCCTGATATATTTTTAATTGATATAAATATTCCAACCGCCGAATAAGCGCCTCCACAAAATCCGGATCATAGATAATGTTTCTCTGTTCCATCAGACTGTTTTTTCTCTGGCGGTAGTAATATTTTATTTCCGGCGCGCATGCAATCCGTGGACTCTTATGCATAATGTCGTTAAAAAAGAATTCATCTTCAAAATGCTTTCCATCCCTGAATGTAATATCCTCTAAAAATTTTCTTTGGAATATTTTAGTCCATAATACTATGAAATAAACCCGCAGACGCTCATCATACAAATCCCACAGCGCATTTCCCGAAATACTTTCTATATCCGGAAAGTTTACACAGCCGCCAAGCAGCCCACCTTCTTCATTGACCATGTCATAACCGCAGACAGCTATCTGTGCATGGCTGGCAAGAATGCGATCCAGTAAATATTTAACCATATCGGGGCAAATATAATCATCCGAATCTACAAATATAATAAACTTTCCTTTGGAAATTTTAAGTCCATTATTTCTGGCATTGGCTGCGCCGCCCTGCTCCTGATTAATCAATATAATCCGCGAATCTAACGCCCGATACTTTTCCGCTATTTTTCTGCTTCCATCCGTAGATCCGTCATTTACTAATATGATCTCAAGATTGTCATATGTCTGCTGCAAAATACTCGCAATACACTGATCCAGATACTTTTCTGTATTATATATCGGCACTATGATACTGATCAAATCTCCCATTATTTTAACCCCATACTCCGGCACACTAATCCCCATGCCGCCTTAGACTGCGCCATATAGCGCGCACTCTATAATATCTTATACCCGTCAACCAAAAGATAAATAGTTTTTGCCTCAGTTTAAAGGGAATTCTGCCTCTCCACATGTGAAGAATCGTGCCTTTTATTTTTGCAGTCACCTCGTTAAGCTTCCTGTAAAACTGCCTATCCTTCTGACCGTTCAACATATCATCCAGATAATACAAAAGCTTTTCAAACATAAACTCTGCAAAGATATATTGTTTCTGTTTCAAAAAATATTCCAGGCGAATCGAAAATGCCTCTATCAAATCGAATCTTTGCAGTATATCTTCCTGTTCCAGGATACTTCCGGCACGTTGCCGGTAATAATATTTTCTTTCTCCCATAGCCACAATCACCGTCGCCGCCGACACGATTTCATGTAAGACAAATTCATCCTCGTGGATTTTTCCGACCGGGTACTCTATCGATTCAAGTATTGATCTTTTGTACATCTTATTCCATGCAACCATACAATATATTCCTTGATCTTCATGGCATAATTTCCAAAAGCTCTCCTCATCCAAAAGGACAATGTGCGCCGGTACGTTACTTCCTCCTGTTATCTCTCCTTCTTCCGTAATCTCATAATAGCCACACACTGCCAGTTCGGCATCTCCCTGACAGAGCAGATGATAAAGGCTCTCAACATAATCATCCGCAATATAATCATCCGCATCCACAAACGCAATATAGCTGCCTTTCGCAACGCTTTTTCCCAAATTACGCGCCGAGGACAGTCCCTGATTGCTTTGAACAATATACTTGATCCGGCTGTCTTTTTGTCTGAAATTCTCTATGATTTTCTCCGAATGATCTGTAGAGCCGTCATTTACCAGTATAATCTCAAGATTTGAATATGTCTGACATATAATGCTATTAATACACTGCTCTAAATACCGCTCGACATTATATACAGGCACTATTATGCTTATCAGATCGCCATTCATCAACAACCGCCTTAGCCTCTCTGCTTTTCCGAATACAATTCCCCTATCTTTTCCCCCAACGCCGGTCAGATACCATGCTCCATTTTGTCACAGTCCGCAATAATAATCCAGAGTCTGCCGTACAAAGGCTGCATAGGAATATTCCTCGCAATACGTATGATAAGCGTTCTCTTCCAATCGTTTCCTTTTGTCCTGATCCGTCAGCAGACTTGTAATCCCCTCTGCAAGCGCCGCCGCATCTGCAGGCTGCACTAATATGCCGTTCCTCTGATCTGTCACAATCTCCTTAATTCCCTCAATATCCGATGCCACGATTGTTTTCCCTGCCGCAAACGCCTCAATAGGAACCAGCGGATACCCCTCCCAAAGCGACGAAAGCACGATCAGATCCATGCAGACCATAAGATTGCCTACGTCATCACGCCTTCCTAAAAATATAATGTCGTTTTCTGATGCGGTGCCTCCCATCTGCATGGCAAGGCTTTCTAATGCCTCCCGCTCCGATCCGTCACCAATAATAATATATTTCAGCTTATTGCAGCGTTTCCCCGCTATAGGAAACGAACGTATAAAATACTCTATCCCCTTCTGCTTTTCTAATCTGGCTATATTGCCAACTAAAAAATATCCTTTCTCTTTCCATTTCCGCATTTTTTCATAATCAACTGTTTTTCCGTCACTTTCATCTGTCATTTTGTTTTCTTCCACTGAATTACAGATTACATGGATAGCATTTTCCGGAACGCCAAAAAATTGTTTCAGATTATCTTTTACCGCATTTCCACACGCAATAATATTAGCCCCCTTATAAGCCATCCTGGTCAGAAATCTTCTATTTTCAAAAATATTATGAACTGTAACAATATGAATATAATGGTATCTTCGCTGCAGTATCCGCGCATAGAACGCCGCCATTCTATGATGGGTATGCACCACTGTTATCTCTTCTTCTTCGATAATCTTTTTCAGTGCAATATAAGTCTTGTATATCATCCGCGGAGTCCGCTTTGTAATATCCGGCAGGGTATAATGCCTGATATGCATTTTCTCCAACCTGGCTGTATAACTTCCCCCACAGGAGCAGACCACGATCTTATTAACTTTATCCTGAAATATCCTGCAAAGCTGGAGAACGATTTGTTCTGTTCCGCCCACTTCCATTGTTCTTGCAAAAAACAGGATATTCTGCTGTCCCAGCTGCATTCTTTCTTAGCTCCCTATATGACTACCCAATCAAAACCCCAAACTTCGGATATATTATATCATAAAAAAGCCCAAAAACAAACCCCCGAAAATGCCCATATTCCCTGAAAAGTTCATTTCAGATGTTTATTTTCGGGCTTTTTTATGGTAAAATAAGCGCAAATGAAGAATACTTAGGGGAATCATCCGATGAACATCATCTTCTGCTACTGGAACAGCATATGCGAACCCGGTATGACACGCGCCTTTGAACAGCTCGGGCATAATGTCATGGTTTTTGACAGTCCCATGTCAAGTAAGGATCTTGACACGGACTATCTGACCGCGTTCTCCTGCTATATCCAATCAACGCCGAAAGCCGACTGCGTATTTACGATCAATTTTATACCGTTGATTGCCAAGGTATGCCGGATCTTCCGGATCCCCTATCTCTCACATACGGTAGACAGTCCGTCCATGACGCTTTCTTCCAACGTCTTAAACGACCCATGCTGTCATGCATTTATATTTGACCGTTATCTATATCAGGAGTACGCCGCTCGCTGCCCCGGCCGCGTCCATTATCTGCCGCTTGGCGCCGATATGGATTTTTACGACGGCATCACCGTCTCCGAGGAGGATCACGCCATGTACGACTGTGATATTTCCTTTATCGGCTCTTTTCATACCGAATACTGCATTTATGACAGAGTCGCAGACGGTCTTCCGGAACGGATGCGCGGCTATGCAGACGGCTTGATCGAAGCGCAGCTGAATGTCTATGGGTACGACCTGATCAGGAACGCTTTCAGCGACGACTGGGCGGAAGAATTTAAAAGACGTGCGGCATGGTCCGTACTGCCTGATTACCATGAGGATATCCGCAGTATCATCACCGATCAGTATCTCGGTTTTAAATGCACGCAGAGAGACCGGATCCGCACACTGCGTGCCATCAGCCAAAGATACCGGATGGATCTCTATACAACGGAAGACACCTCCATGCTTCCGGATATCAATAACCGCGGCATTGCCAAGTCTTTTACGATGATGCCTCGGATATTTAAATGCAGCAAAATCAACCTGAACATGACCGCTCGCACTATCAGATCCGGTCTGCCGCAGCGTATCTTTGATATCATGGCAGCCGGGGGCTTTGTCCTTTCCAATTACCAGGCGGAAATACCGGAATACTTTATCCCCGGAAAAGATATCGTGTTATACGAAAGCATTCCTGACCTTCTGGAAAAGATCGGCTATTATCTGTCACATGAAGACGAGCGCCTGCAGATCGCCCAAAACGGTTATGAGAAAGTAAAAAAACAGCACCTCCTTGTGCACAAGGCACAGGAGATGCTGAAGATCCTGACCTAAAAAACAACTTCCTTTTCGGAAAAGCGTTCCTATTCACTATTTCTCAAACCGGAATTCAACCTCCCGGCGGAAGGGAGTCTTCAACTCTATAGACTGTTCCACTTTCATCAAAATATATCCAA
>DLOQ01000056.1 GCA_002479655.1 Lachnospiraceae bacterium UBA7480 | reverse complement strand
TGTCCTTGCCGCGACGGACGCCCAGACTTGGGGGCTGCTCTTTACCGAGAACTGGGGGCTTGGATTTGGCGAGTCCGGGAAATCCCCTGCCGGGAACGCCTCTGCGGAAGAATTAAAAAAGTACAATGCCTATTATCTCTGTGATACTGAAGAGAAAAAGATTTATCTGACTTTTGACTGCGGCTATGAAAACGGCAACACGGAGGCTATTCTGGACGCTCTGAAAAAGCACAATGCTTCCGCCACTTTTTTTGTGGTGGGACATTTTCTGGAGTCCGCGCCGGATCTGGTAAAGCGCATGGTGGAGGAGGGGCACACTGTGGGCAACCACACCTATCACCATCCCGATATGTCCAAGATCTCCGATAAGGAAGCTTTTCAGAAAGAGATGGACGATGTGCGTTCGCTGTACAAGGAAGTAATCGGCGAGGAGATCCCCATGTACTATCGCCCGCCTCAGGGCAAATACAGCATCTCAAACCTGCAGATGGCAAAGGATCTGGGGTACAGCACCTTTTTCTGGAGCCTTGCCTACGTGGACTGGAACGTGGATAAGCAGCCTAGCCATGAGGAGGCCTTTGATAAGCTGACCAAGCGCATCCATCCCNNCATTGTGCTGTTACATAATACATCCAAGACCAACGGCGAGATCTTGGATGAACTGCTGACTAAATGGGAGGAGATGGGCTACAGCTACGGAGCACTGGAGGAGCTGATCGATGAGGCTCAATGATTGTTTTGACAAGTGAGGGTGCAGGAATTATAATAAAAAGCATGAGACAAATTTGTACAGGTCAGACACCGAAGGAGAAATGCTATGGACAGAGAGATGATCGTAGTCCTTGACTTCGGCGGGCAGTATAATCAGCTGATCGCCCGCAGAGTCAGGGAATGCCATGTTTATTGCGAAGTACATCCCTACAATATAAATCCGGATGAATTGCGGGAGATGAAACCCAAGGGCATCATCTTTACAGGCGGTCCCAACAGCGTGTATGGGGAAGATTCCCCGCTGTGCGACAGGGCTGTGTTCGAGTTGAACATTCCCATTCTGGGCATCTGCTACGTCCCAGTGGGCTGAAAAGCGGCGCTATAAGACCGGCAAGCAATGACAATATACTTTCCTGCGGCCGGTCAGTCATATTAAATCGAAGATCAAACGACTGTAAAAACCAGACGATGACCGCCGCCAGAAAGATGATCGTAAATGCCCTCTGCAAGAAATCCTTAGCCTTTTCCCACAAAAGCTGCATGACATTTTTTGCGCCCGGCATACGGTAATTGGGCAGTTCCATAACAAACGGCACCCGTTCCCCGCGAAACAGGCTTTTTTTCATAACCAATGCCATAACGACGCCCATAGCCATTCCGATAAAATAAAGCAGCCCCATCACCAGTGCCCTGTGTTCCGGGAAAAATGCCGCTGTAAAGAAGGCATAGACCGGCAGCTTTGCGGAACAGCTCATAAACGGCGTCAGCAAAATCGTCATTTTACGGTCGCGTTCTGAAGAAAGCGTTCTGCTTGCCATGACACCAGGCACTGTACACCCGAAACCGATCAGCATCGGCACAATACTCCGTCCGGAAAGACCGATCTTACGAAGCAGTTTATCCATCACAAACGCCACTCTTGCCATATAACCACTGTCTTCCAAAATCGACAGAAAAAAGAACAACGTAATGATAATTGGCAGGAAGCTCAGCACACTTCCCACTCCCTGAAAGATGCCGTCCAGCACAAGCGACTGCAATACGGCATTGACATGCATAGTCTCCAACAACGCTCCCACAGAGGCAGAAGCCCACGTTACGCATGCCTCCAGAAGTCCTGACAACCATGCGCCGATCACATCAAACGTCAGCCAGAAGATAAGAAGCATGATCACGATAAATGCCGGAATCGCTGTATATCTTCCGGTCAGGAAGCGGTCAATCTGTCTGCTCCTGATATGCTCCCGGCTTTCTCCTGCCCTGACGACCGAGGCATCGCATACCTGACTGATGAACTGAAAACGCATATCCGCCATTGCCGCTGACCTGTCCAGTCCTCTCTCTTTCTCCATCTGCAGGATGATATGCTCTAACATCTCCCGCTCATTCTGCTCCAGACAAAGTTTATCCAGAAGATGCGCGTCACCTTCCATCAGCTTGGATGCCGCAAATCTGACCGGAATGCCATTCTGCAGCGCATGATCTTCTATCAGGTGCATTACGCCGTGGATGCACCGGTGGATTGCTCCGCCCGTTCCTTTTGCGTCACAAAAATCGACCCGTTCCGGTCTTTCCTGATATTTTGCAACATGGATCGCATGATCGACAAGCTCCGTGATTCCCTCACCCTTAGCAGCGGATATGGGTACAACCGGCACGCCGAGCATCTTCTCCATGATATTGATATAAACGGTTCCTCCGTTTTCCCTGACTTCATCCATCATATTCAACGCTATCACCATCGGGATATCCAGCTCCAGAAGCTGCATCGTCAAATAGAGATTACGCATAATGTTGGTTGCGTCCACAATATTGATGATCCCTTTGGGTTTCTCGCGCAGAATAAATTCTCTGGTAACGATCTCCTCATTCGTATATGGCGACATCGAGTAAATCCCAGGCAAATCTGTGATCGTTGTATTATCATGTCCCTTGATCACGCCATCCTTGCGGTCAACCGTCACCCCCGGAAAGTTCCCTACATGCTGATTCGCCCCAGTCAGCCGGTTAAATAATGTCGTCTTTCCGCTGTTCTGGTTTCCAACCAGCGCAAAACTAATCGTTTCACCTTCCGGAAGCGGATGTTCATCCTCTTTGGCATGGTACTTTCCTCCTTCTCCCAGACCGGGATGCGGTATCATGCGTCTCTGACGCGGTGCGTCCTGCCGCACTTCCGGTTCCTCGACCGCTTCAACCTCGATCTTCCCCGCATCCTCTAAGCGAAGCGTCAGCTCATATCCATAGACTCTTAATTCCATAGGATCACCCATGGGTGCATATTTGACCAGCGTCACTTCCGCTCCCGGGATCAATCCCATATCAAGAAAATGCTGCCGCAATGCGCCTTCCCCACCGACCGCAAGGATCGAGGCGGATTGCCCCAATTTCAGTTCCTTTAGTGTCATTGTTCTTCTCCCGTATTGATTCTCGTTTCTTCCTCTATGATATCATGATATCCCGTCAGTGCAGCAAAGGGTGAAAACTGCGCCGCCCTGTCATGCATCGACATGGGAGGGTGCGCCGCAGACACCGGATGCGGCAGATGAATGATATCTTCATAATCCTGATCTTCCATATTGCAACCTAATCCTCCTCAAGCTTTATGACCGCCGATCTGCTGATTGCGGCTGATTGCCGTAGCGCCTTCCTCAAGATTCATCCCCTTGACAATCGCGTTTTTGCCATATTTCTTCTTGATGTCCAGCACCGTCTTCTGGATCCGTTTTTCACGTTCCAGATCTTCATCCTCTTTTTTTCTCTGCTGTTCTAATGCCTCATAATCCGTAAAAAGATTCATCTGCTCATAGTGCTCCTCCTGCACTGTCCTGCTTTCCTCCACAACATGATTGGCTGTAAGAGTAATCCTTCTGACCAAAAGAATGGGGTTGATAATTCTGTCATACAGCTCCATGACAGCCTCCGTGATCAGTCTTGCAGAGGAAGTCTGTCTTGCAAGGTTGGCTGTTCCATGGGCATGCTTAGGCTTCCTGCGTCCATATCCATCCGTCGTCACCGAGCCCTGATACAGCTTTTTGATTTTCGGATCAGTAAGATTGCTGATATCATAGCCTATCGTCAGGATCATCTGATTTGTCACCAGTCCCTTATCCACCAGATCCAGCGCCATCAGATCCGCCATCTCCTTTACGACCAGCGCCGCCTTCTTTGTATCATAAGGACAAGAGAGCACCTGACCGGAGCATAAGCTGTTATTCTCCGGACAATATCCTTTGACATCGGCGATCGTCACAGGCTCGTATCCCCAGGCATGATCGATCAACAGCTGGGCATTGATCCCAAACAGTCTGTATAACAGCTCCTCATTATAAAAATCGTCTGCTTTTCCAAGAGAACATCTCGCAATATCCCCCATGGTATATAATCCGTTTTCTTCCAGCTTCTTCGCATATCCTCTGCCAACCCGCCAGAAATCAGTCAGCGGCCGATGATTCCATAGTCTGCGGCGGTATGTGATCTCATCCAGATAAGCGATCCTGATCCCCCGTTCATTCGGTTCTACATGTTTCGCCTCTACATCCATCGCAACCTTGCAAAGATACAGATTCGTGCCAATCCCCGCCGTCGCTGTAATACCTGTCGTATCCAGGATATCCTGTATGATCTTTTCCGTCAGTTCGGAAGGCGTCAGGTGATAGGCGGCAAGATAATCGGTCACATCCATAAATACCTCGTCAATAGAATATACATGAATATCCTCAGGCGCTACATACTTTAAGTAGATCCGATAGATATTCCGGCTGTATTCCATATAAAGAGCCATTCTGGGCGATGCCACAATATAATCCAGCGCAGCATCTTCCAAGCCTTCCAGCTCCTTTGCATCATAACTGCTCCCGCACAGTTTATGTCCCGGCGCGCCAAGCCTTCTTCGTTCATTGACCTCTTTAACCCGCTGCACCACTTCAAAAAGCCTTGCCCGCCCCGGAATGCCATATGCCTTCAAGGATGGCGAGACTGCAAGACAGATCGTCTTTTCGGTACGGGTCTCATCCGCCACCACCAGATTTGTGGTCAGCGGATCCAGTCCCCTTTCCATACATTCTACGGAAGCATAAAACGATTTTAAATCAATCGAGATGTATATATGCTTATCCTGATCCGACATACGCATCCCCGCTTTCTGCTAAGAAAATATTTTCATAAAGCCTGTGATCTTCTTCGCTTCCTCTATGATCTCCTGTCCATGGTTACGCAGATACTCCTCCAGTTCAGCGATCTCTTCTTCGTTAAAGCCCTGTGACTTCATGATCCTGCACTCCGGAACACTGCCCTCCGCACAGTCCTTCTCCCTTTCTATCATCACGGAAACAAAAGGCTTTCCCTGCTTATTCAAAACAGCAGAATGTGTGATCTTTAATTTATGTGCGTCTTTCATTATGATACTCCTGCCTTTCTTCCGATATGCAGCAGAGCTGCAAGCTCTTATCCAAAAAACGGACAATCTGCCGTCCGCTTTTAATTCTTTATCTTTAAGGATCTTAAATACATCTTTTGTTCCTCGGTGATCCTTCTGCTCTCTACTGCCTTCTGAATAGCCTTATTGTGCGTCCATGCTTCCAGCCTTTCCTGCTCAATATAACAAACCGCTGCATCATACTGCTTTGCCAGTGCCGTCGCAAAATACCATGCGATCATCATATTGACATAATATTCCTCAGATCTTACGGAAGATACCATTTCCAGGTATTCCGGTTCAAAGGCATCATCCAGATAAAAGCTCATCAGCATACCGATGCCGAACCGGACCGTATAGACCCGGTCGGATGCGATCCACTCACGGATCTTATCAAGAAGCTTTGGCAGATGCTTTTTAAACACCTTCGGAGTTATCTGATCGCAGGTCGCCCAGTTATCTATATACGGCAGAAATGCATCCATTGCCTGTACACATGCTTCATAATCTTTCATCCCCTCGATGATAAATCCATGCAGATTATTTTCTTCATAATATTGATGCGGAAGACTGTGAAGAAACGTATCAATATCCGGTTCCTTTGCCAGTTTTTTAGCAAGCTTCCTTAAGTCCGGCGTCCTGACGCCGATCACACATTCCGGATCGACCGTCGGTATCAGACCGCAGGAAAATTCCCGGAATTTCTCATCCTGAAGTTCAAATAATTCTTTTTGTATTTTAGTCCTATCCATAGCGAAGCTCCCCACGCTCTTCATTCACCCGGTATCCTTATTTTGTCTCTATGGAAGCGCCGTTGTTCCATGTAATATTTTGACGCAGCCGCTCTGTCTCCTTATTCAGGAAATCCGCGGAATTTTGCGGCAGTTCTATCTCCTGAAAAGTATTCGTAATATAGTTACAGATATAGATCTTACTCCTGCAGTTTAGGAATACCCAGTGAAACTTCTGCTTTCTGCCCTCCTGTATCTGCTGCATACTCAGAAAAAGCTCTCCCGCATCGATCTCGTATTCGTTGAGCGGATGCAGGAAAAGATAGAGGCCGTTGTACCGCCTGCGCTGATATGTTGTATTTAATTTTTCCAGCTTTTCACGAAACCGGTATTCCGCCTTATAAATATAATCCTGTTCCTGACTCTCATCGGGAAGGACTGCCCAAAAACGTCCGTTATAAAAATGCAGGCGTTCTCCATAACGTTCCACCATCATTTCAGGAAGCTCTTCCTGGCGGCACCCCAGATATTTTTCAATAAAATTTTTTGTCTGTCCATCATCCGGCAGCAGCGCCTGACTTACCTCCAGTCCCAGCTCCATCTCCTCATTGATCCAGTCCGGAGATTCGCTCTTAATAAAACTTGGTCTGTATTCCTGCCAAAGATATTTCAAGGAAACAGCCGCATAAATTTCATTGAATAATTTTTCGTATGCCATTGACCGCTCCTCTTTTATGATTTTTCACTTACTTTTTAATCTATCTCACCACTGTCCGCAGCTTCCGAAAAACCATCTTCACATTATTATGGAAAAAGTCATCCTTTATGATAAACAGCATCAGGCTATAGGAAATAACGCCGGTCGCAATCAGAATCAAAAGCCCCATTACAGTCGTGGGCAGATACCTTTGAACGGTCAGCAGCACCAGAAGCATAAGGCAGGACGATACAAGATATTTAAAAGCGCCTTCAAATATTTTCTTCAACTCCAGCTGATGCGACAAACAGCAATATCCGATCTGTATGACGACGCCGATGATCTCGGCGCTGACAGAAGCAATCGCCGCACCTACCGCGCCGATCCTGGGAATCAAAATAAAATTTATGACCNNCTACCGCTACCGAAAATGTATAGACATTTTGCTGTTTTGTCGATATCAGATATGAGTAGCCAGTCAGATAAGCCAGACTGACCGCGACCACAAGTATGCTGAAGATCGGCATCAGAACTTCTACCAGATCGTATCCCTCTCCAAAAAAGACCGGGACAAAAGTTCCCGCCACCCCGATCAGTCCAAACATAATGGGAAAGGCAAGAAACGTAGTAAACCGATACGCTTTATATATGTAAAACAAGACGTCTTCCTTCATTTGGTTTTTGAATAGATTAGCCACCCTCGGCAGCACCACCATCGCAACTGAAGTGACAATGCTCAGGGAAAATCTGGCAACTTTTTCCGCCTGTTCATAACAGCCGTTCTGATAGGAAGATCCGGTGATCCAGCCGATCATTGATTTATCCAGCACACAATAGACCTGTGTTGCCATGGTCGGGAGAAATAACAATATGATATCCTTAATATTTTTCAGAGGATGCACATCCTTCACCTTAACTAATATTTTAGGCAGTCCAAACCACATGGACGCATTTCCCAGAATGGAAAATCCCACTACTGACGCGGCATATAACCAAAGATCCGAGGGATCGTTGACAAATACAAAGATAAAGACCATATTGAAGCTCTTCACCATGAAATTTCTGATGGCAATTTTCTTAAAATCTTCGATTCCATAATAAAACCATGAAATATCAAANNACAAAAACAACATTAACAATATTAATGGATAAAATCAAATAGATCAGGATATTTTCTTTTATAAAAGAAATGACAACGAAAAAGAACGCCAAACAGATCGTGCTGGCCAACATCCTGAAGATCTGGATCTCCCAGAATACCTTAGAACATTCTTCTTTATTGTTTCTGACACAGGCGATGCTCCTCTGTCCATAAAGCGTTGTTCCCAATATTGCGGTAAGGATAAAATAAGATGCAATCGAATTAACATAACTGTAAATGCCAATTCCATCCGCTCCCAATACCCTCGACAGATACGGAGTTAAGATCAACGGTACTAATAATATAAACACCTGATTTATCGTATTCCATATATAGTTACGACTAACACTCGGATTTTGACTCATTATTGTTTTTCCCCGGATAAACTACCTTAAAAAATTTAGCGTACTTCTTATTCTACACTGACTTCCCCTGTTTGTCAAAATCAGATTTTATGATGCCTGTCCCAGCATGTTTTCGATAAATATCCCATACCCTTTTGCGGAATCCCTGACCAGGACATGCGTCACCGCCCCGATCAGCTTGCCGTCCTGCAGGATCGGAGAACCGCTCATGGACATGTCAAGACTGGTGTAAAACTTTTTTCTATTTTTTTGAAAATTTTTTATGTAATCAGCGAAAAGCATTGAATTTACGCTGTTTTACAGCTTCGTAAAATGAAAAGAGCTTCCGACATCACACCTGTCAAAAGCTCTCTTTTGTACCTTATTTGCCATTACGACCGCTTATGCCCTCTGTTTTGGTCTTACAAGTTCCGCAAATTCGCCACCCAAAGAGGCAACAATCGCCCGATTCTTCTCTAGGCTTGCGTTGATTGCCTCCCAATCCGGCACATAATCACTTGTATCGAGCGAACCATGAAAATAGCGAGGTTCAGCATTGTCGTCCATTATCGCATGATCTCTAGTTGCTGTTTTATCCATGTCGTGCCTCCTTCTTATTGACAATATAGTCCCACTTCCGAACACCGTTTCAAAAACTCTAGTGTTGAAGCATAAATCTTTTCTACATCTTTTGTGCCTTTACACTTTGCTCTACATTCATTATACAACATTCCTGCAGCATTTTCATCATAATTTTTTTCTTTTTTCAGGTAATGTATGGTTCCTTGATTCGATACCACAACCATATACTGAATTGGTCGATATTCCATTAAGACGAAAACATCATCAAATGAAAAAGTGCGTGTTGACGGGTGGTTGTGAAGAAGCACAATGATCACATTATCAACGCTGTGTAGCAAGTGATTGGAATATGTATCTGAACAAATATCGACCGCATGCTCTGTTCCATAGACAACACCATATTTTTCAATACTATCTGTCCCCATATCCCATGTAATCGCCACTTCATTACTGTCATTTTCCTCTTGAGCAATCTTCAAAACCAGTTTTGCCAAACTCTGCATATTCTTATTTTGCTCTTCATTAAGCCCTTTATACTTGATAAATGGCACTTTCTGAATTGCCACATCTGTAATTGGGTATTTCTTGTTCCTGACCTTTGCCTGTTGTAGCTCATTTTCCTTGCTCATTCTCTTGTTCCTCCATATTCATTTCGTCCATATATTTCCAACAGATCTCCACCTCCCCATCTGGATTGATGATTACCTTTTCAACCAATGCAGAGAGCAAATCTCTTGAAAGTTCCTGTTCGGTTATTTCACAGAACATTTCGTTGGTTCTGCTCTGCTCTTCCCCGGTAATAGGCTTAGTATTTAATTCTTCAATATCGGCAGTAATTAGGGCTATTCTCATCTTGATTTCTTCCAATCTTGTCGAAAACTCAGCTTTTCCGGACATATATGCCTCTTTGCTGATCTTACCCTCCACAAAATCTTCATATAGCCGCATTTTCTTCTCTAATGTACGCTTTTCCTGAATGGAAGCAGAGGAAAGCTCTTTTTGCAAGGCTAAAACCCGGCTATTATTATTCGACATTTCCTGCCTGAGTTTGGCATCTTGCTCCTCCAACAGCTCTTTTTGTATCTTAATTGCCCTAAACAACAAGGCTGAAAGGCGTTTTTCTTCTGCTCTAACAGCTACACACCCGGAATCGGTTTGGTATCTGGCATTGCTGCAAAGGAAAAACCGGTTCCCCGCTTTTCCCTTGGTTAATCTTCCCCCGCAACACCCACACACCAAGAATCCGGTCAAAATACTGTTGCTGCCGGCAGATGGCTTCTTGGGTTTTGTGATTTTCACTACTTCCCTAGACTTCTCAAACTCTTCCCGGCTGATAAGCGCCTCATGGGTATTTTGAATAACCTCCCTCTCTGATGGTGGAATTTGCTTAACCTGATCTGTCCCCACCCGTTTTACATGCGATTTATAGGGTTCTGTATCCCCGGTATAAATGCGGTTTGTAAGGATATTCCTCACACTCTCATAAGTCCAAAACTGTGCAGGCTTATAATTCTTTCTGCTCCCCTGCCTTGCGAGATAAAGAGACGGTGTTATTATACCCTCGGTATTCATTCTCTTTGCAATTTCAGAGTAGCTCAATCCTGCCAACGACAGAGAAAAGAGGTATCGAACAATCTTTGCGGCTTCAGGATCCGGGACAATCGTATTCTTTATTGCCCCTTTCTTATATCCAAAAGGAACAGCCCCAAAGCAATATTCCCCTTTCATCTTCTTAACATGGACCGCCGAGGAGATTTTCTTGGATATATCCCGGCTGTAATATTCATTCATCAGGTTGCGAATGGCTACCTCAAGACCTACGGTTCCATTGATAAGGCTCTCAGAATCAAAATTGTCATTGATTGCTATAACCCTTACTCCGTAAGACGGTAGCACATACTCCAGATAATAGCCTACCTCCAAATAATTACGCCCAAACCGGCTCAGATCCTTAATTACTATGGTTTTTACATTCCCATTTTTCACTAAAAGCATCATTTTTTGGAATCCGGGGCGTTCAAAGTCCGTTCCGCTGTATCCGTCATCGACACATTCAATGACTTCGCCCCTCAAATGGTGCATTTTACAATAGTCAGCAGCACTTTTTCTCTGTGAGGAAATGCTGTTGCTTTCATCTTTACCGTCATCATCAGCTAGCGATAACCTAAAATACCATATCATTAGCTCATCACATTGAGAAGTTTGTCTCATTAGGACACCTCCCTGCCGGCAATCTCCGATGCCTTCTCGTATTCATTCCTGAAACGGAAGCCTATTTCAACGCTTTTATCTGAATTAACCAACACTTTATCAATCAAAACATCTATTAAGAGCCTATCCAAAATAAAATTTTTCCGATAACCGGCAATAGCTTCCAACCATCTCTGCCTCTTATCGCCCTCATCAATAGCCTTGTTCATATCCTTCTCAGCCATTTTTAGCTGTATTTCCAACGCTTTTCGATCTGTCTCATACTTGTCCTTTATGAACAAAAACTCGTCCCGTTCCAAAATTCCTTCATTATAGTTGCTAAGCAGCGTTTCTAATTGTCCTTCGAGAACTCTTATCCTACGCTGAATTTCCTTAACAATACCCCGGTTTTGCTTGATTTCTGTGTCAGCCAACTGCCTATATAACCCCAATTTACCCAACTTTTCCATATCCGCAACAACCATTACCTGCGTTTGTATTGCTTTAGAAATGAGATCCAGCAATGCTTCCTGCGAAATATAATGATTGGAGCAGTCTATTCTATGAGAATACACATATTTGTTGCATTGATAGTATATTTTAGACGGTTCTGTGCTGTTACATCGTTGAATCCTCTTGGAAGCAGTCATTAAACTGCCACAATCCCCACAATATACCTTATGAAATAGGATCCGTCTCTCCTCTTCCGTTGCGCTCTTATGTACCTTTCTGCAGCTACGCTTATTTTTTTCTTCTTTCAAGACCTCCTGAACCGCACCAAAAAGCTCCTCACTTACAATAGCCGGGTGAGCATGATACACATACTGCCATTCATCTTGACTTGTTTGAACTTTCTTTTTATCTAAAGATTCCTTTCTGCATTTTCCATAAATTCTATGCCCTAAATATGCCTCATTACTCAGAATGTCCCTAATTGCTCCATGTGACCATAATGCAGTTTCGTACTTCTTATCTTTATACATGCCACGCATGAACCTCAGTTTTCCGGGACTTGGAACGCCTTGTTCATTTAGGTATTTAGCAATACTGCAGCTTGTATCCCCTTGCCTCTTCTTCTCAAAAATCAGGGCAATAACCTTTGCAGGTTCAATATCCACCTTATAGGTTCCATTTTCCTCGTCTCTGAGGTAGCCATAAGGTATGCTGCTGGAAGATGGCATAAACTCGCCTTTTTTCATCAAAATCTCTATGGAGGATCTGATTTTCTTAGAAGTATCCCGAAGATACATCTCGTTTATCATATTTGAAAACGGAATGACGATACCTTCTTTTCCATCATCTTGTCTCACATTGTCATATCCATTATTTACTGCAATAAAGCGTATTCCATTCGCAGGAAACCATTTTTCCAAATATTCGCTTGTTTCAAGGAAATTACGCCCAAATCGGCTTAGATCTTTCACAATCACACAGTTTATACGACCAATCTCCAGATCATGTATCATTCTCTGAAATTCCGGTCTGTTAAAGCTGCCGCCACTATACCCATTATCAATATAAGTATCTACAACCTCTATATCCGGTTGCCCGGAAGCGTAATTCCTGCAAATCTTATTCTGGTTGCCAATGGAGTTATCTTCATTGTCTCTCTCATCTTCGCTGGATAAACGGTGGTAAAGAGCTGTCTGATACATAGATTTCTTGGACTTTTCCGCCATTTTTAGCATTCTCGCTTCTTTCCTACGCATGACGAACCTCCTTTGCTCTTTCCTGATCCTCTGAGGCTTTTAGCAAGTATTCTCTCATCAAAAGGAACTCGTCCTTAAAATTAAAGGTAATTTCTATGCTCTTATCCTCAAAAATCTCGATTTTATCAATAAGTGTAACCACCAACTGCCTATCCAGTTCCGTTACATTCCTATTTTCTATGAATTTCTGCATCCATGAACAGTTTAGTTCCGAACTATCCAAGATTTCTGTCCTTTCCTGCTCCAGTTCGCTAATAATCTTCTGCAAAGATGCAATTTTATCCGTATATCGCTGCTTCATTGAAAGGTATTCCTCGTGCGTGATGATACCGTCCACCTTATTTTCATACAACTTCATACGAAATTCCTGCTGTTTGTTGACCTCAATCCGGTTCTGTTCCAGCAGTTCATCAATTCTTTTGACCTTGATATTGATAATTGCCTGATTTCCATACATTTTCCGAAGTTCCTCCATCTCAACCACCATGGAAATCTGCAATTTGATCGCATTCAGCACTTTTTCGTGCATTTTATCAACATCTATACTATGATTGCTGGCACAACCTCTCTTATGCTTGTTCCCGGAACATATATAATACTGAAAATACTTGTCCCGCCTTTTTGATTTGTACCTTGTCATAGATTCGTGGCAATCTCCGCAGAAAAACATACCAGACAACGGATAAACCGTATCTCTTCCCGGTACTGTCTGGGTATCTCTGCTAAGGAGCTTTTGTACGACCTGAAAGCAATCCTCTGTAATAATCGCTTCGTGAGCGTCCTTCACAATTACCCAATCTTCCTCGTCCTTTGCCTTTAATTTCTTTATTTTATAATTCGGAGAACTCATTTTCCCCTGCTCCAAGTACCCCAAATAGATACGATTTGTCAGTATCCTGCGTACAGAAGCAGCTCCCCATAAGCTCTGTGACCTTTCCTTAAAGGCGCATACATAATTTGAGCCATTCTTCTTTTTATATTCGCATGGAGACGGAACCCCATACTGATTGAGATACATCGCAATCTTATCTAACGAGTATCCCTCAATTTTTTTTGCAAAAATCAACTTCACTATCTCCGCCGCCGCTTCATCAATGATTAGCTGGTGCTTATCTTCCGGCGATCTCATGTAGCCATAAAACGCAAAATTCGCAATAAACTCACCGTTTTGCCGCTGAATACGGAACTGGTTACGAAGTTTATTGGAAAGTTCCCTACAATATGAATCGTTAATCAGATTCTTAAAGGGAATGATGATCTCGTCTGCCTGATCTTTTCTTAATGAGTCCACATGGTCATTGATGGCAATAAACCGAACGCCCATTGACGGAAAAACTTTTTCAATGTACTTCCCGGTCTCAATATAATCTCTCCCAAGTCGGGATAGATCCTTTACGATAACACAGTTTGCTCTTCCCTCTTTCAATTCCTGCAACATTTGCTGAAAACCCGGTCTCTCAAAATTCGTGCCGGTATATCCGTCATCATAGAACTCTCCGACAAACTGGATATCCTCAGACGCAGAAATATAATCCTGAATGAGTTTCCGCTGATTGATTATGCTATTGCTCTCTCGTTGGGAAATATGCTGACTGCTGACATCTACTTGCGTATTGTCAGCGCATACATGATTNNTGCACCAACTTCCTTATCCGCTCCGTCATCTTTCGACAGCCGATAATAGGTAACAGCTAACCATATAGATACTTTTGTTTTAACCATATCGCTACCTCCTGCTTAATCACAGGAAATCCAATATGGTGTCTGCTTTTTTATTGACCAATATCACTATACCAAATCATCAGCAATTTCGCAACTGATTCCTGCAAATACTTTCATGCAATTTTTTCCACTTAACTATCCTATCGTGTTTTTTGTATTGGCAACTGCTAAAAGTCTATCTGTTAAGCTCTCATTTGTATCCGCAAATCGCAATACCACTTTTGTACCGTTGTCCTCATAAGCATAGGGATTTTCCATCTGATCTAAGTAACTTTTGATTCTTTCACTCTTTGGCAGGGACGGATCTATAACTAAATCGCTAATATCTCTAACGCCTCCCAATTTCTTTCTCCCTTCTGCATTTTCACTATAAATTATTTCCAATTCATTCCATTTTATTCATATAATATATGGAAGCGACACCTGCCCGGAGGCAGGCATCGCAAAATTATCTCCATATCTGACCTCATTTGACCTCGCACCCCTAGTCAGTCGGGAATTATCCGGTTAATCTCTGGTTGAGAGATTTCATAACCCGTCGGCTCTAGCGTCCTGTTTGTAGCTGTATCTTATACAGAAGTATCATTGTCCCTTTGCCAGTATCATCGCAGTCCTACCACACCACATGGAGGTTTTGACCTGTGTTTATCGCTCCTATCATAGATCATGGCGACACGAATCCCGCTGCTCCACCCCAAAGGAAAGTTTCCGGATAACTGAGTATTCAGTTTTCAAGGTACACCTGACAGCAAAGCTGCCTGATCGGATAAATCAATTTGAGCTTGTCAGCCCAAAAAGCACACAGAACATTTACCGGCTATCGCAAAAGGTAAAGCTGTGTGCTTTACAAGAATGACAAGCGGTTATTTTTAGTTTCTATCTATGTATGGACCGAACTCGTGAATAATGGAAAGGACTACTTCTCTATGCCACCCATCACACATTTTTTCTATTTCATGCAGACATTTTAATTGTTCGCAGCTTAGTGAGTCCTGATGCAAACCCGGACCATCTACCAGACGATATCCCCCATTACAACCCCGAATAGATATGACTGGAAAATACTCTCCAATTATTTCAATGTCCCTCTCAATAGATCTTCGTCCAACAGAAAAAAACGCTGACATCTGAGCTACCGATATGGTCTTTCCCGACAAAAGGATTCTGGCAATCTCCAAATGCCGGTGGAACACATTATCCAGCAAGCAGTTCACCTCCTTCGTATAAATAATCAGTTATCATTGTAAAGAATGAAATACCCCCTCTGTTATGGTATATTGAAAAGTTTTTCAATAATTTTTCAAAAAAAGGTATCCTTAGCAAAGCTCCGCTAAAGACACCTTTTCCACCGCCAACTCTTCTTGATCGAATAATAGACCGCTTGTCATTCCCGGAACATTTCATTCTGCCAAAGTATTCTGCGCTGGTCATTGAAAACACCATAGTATTCCATTATAATTTTACATCTCCAGCTATCCCGTAGTATGGACTTATAACTGAACCTTTGTTCCCCTAGAACGCACATTTTGATTGACTTATTCGGGTAAGATTGGTAGTATATTTATGGATAAATCAATTACATATCGCTTTTTCAACTGCTATCGCAGCTCCGGAACTTCGCCGGGGCTTCCTAGCAGTTTTTTTGTGCGGAAACGCACTTATGTGTTGTAAGATGCTCGCCTAAGCTCGCACAACACGAAAATTCCCTTCGGGCAATTTTCAGAAGAATAGCAAGCACTGCCTGTGTATATACACAGGCTCCGTTCCTGCAAATTTTTCCGTCCGGAAAATTTACAGAACTTGCTTGTTGGGGATAGTCCCCAAACCCCTTATTAAATCATCATTATGAAAGGAGCTACCTGCAAAATGAATAAGCGCAGTCGCACCATTCCCATTCTGATTTATCTCAGCGAGGACGAAAAAATTATCCTCGATGAGAAGTGCAAAGCGTCCCGGCTAAAAAGTCGGTCTGCTTTTATAAGGCATTTAATTCTCTATGGTTTTGTTTATGATATTGACTACGAACATCTCCGGGAACACAATACTCTTCTGTCCCGGATCGGCAGCAATATCAATCAAATTACCAAGAGAATGAACGCCACCGGTCGTGTGTACGACAATGATGTAAAAGAAATAAAGGAGCTGATGAAAGAAGTATGGCAATTACAAAAATCCATGGCATCAAAGCAACCGTCCAAAAAGCAATAGATTATATTTGTAACCCCGCCAAGACAGATGATTCTATTTTAGTCACAGCCTTTGGGTGTACTCCCGCTTCGGCAGCCATAGATTTCGGATACGCCCTCGGCAATACAGAGAGCGCAGATCCTAACAAAGCGTTTCATCTTATCCAATCATTTGCCCCCGGCGAAGTTGAATACAAGCAGGCTCATAAAATCGGTGTCGAACTAGCCGATCGTCTGCTTGAGGGTAGGCATGATTACATTGTAACCACTCATATAGACAGAGGGCATATACACAACCATATTATCTTCTGCGCTGCTGATAATATCAATTATTCCAAATATCACGATTGCAAAAAGAGCTACTATCATATCCGGCAGCTTTCTGATGAACTCTGCAAAGAGAATGACCTTTCAATCGTAATTCCGAGTGGCAGACGAGGAAAAAGTCACAAACAATGGCAAGCAGAAAAAGAGGGGACTTCTTGGAAACAGCAAATGAAAGATGATATAGACGCTTCTATAAAAGACGCACAATCTTATGAAGAGTTTATTGTCCTTATGAAATCAAAAGGCTACATTGTTACCGGAGAAAATTTTGGAGAAAATGAACCGAAATACATCAAATTTGAAATGCCCGGTGTTGGCAGAGCGACCAGAGGTTCAGAAAAAAATTTTGGGAAAGGCTACACAAAAGAAGATATCCGGGATAGGATTGTTGATAAACAAAGGCAGCGTACCGCTCCGCCAAAACCTAGCTTCAAACCCGATAAAAATTATGCCTCCCGAAATCTGGTTGATACTTCAACCGATAAGTTCCAGAGCAGTCCCGGACTCCAGCATTGGGCAACAATAGAAAATCTAAAGATTGCCGCAGCAGCGTATAGCGAAGCTAACTCAATTAAGGAACTAGACGAAAAAATCTCCCAGAAAAAGTCCTTGGCAAAAAGTGCCCGTTCCTCTCTCGTTTCCACGCAAAAGGAAATGAAAGAGCTGGCTGAAATCATAAAATATGCGGAGCAGTATCAGAAAAATCGGATATTCCATGTTAGATATGAGAAATCAAAGGATCCCGAAGCATATTTCCGCAGGCACGACACAGAACTTACCCTTTATGACGGAGCTTGTAATATCCTAAAAAGATACGGTATCGAACCTAAAACATTAAATATCGAGAAATTAAAGAGCCAATATCAGGCGCTCGCTTCCCAAAAGGCAGACTTTGAAGCAACATATAAATCTGCTGAAAAAGAAGCCTCCGCCTTGCAAAAGAAACTGGATACCCTAGAGCAATATCTTGGGACACCGGAACAAGACCGCAAGAGAAAAGATCAAACCATTTCATAAAAAAAGCAGGAGGCGGGCACTCATCAATCATTGTGCCGCCTTCTGCTATGTCATTAACATCCAAGTCAAATCATTCTTATTAAATATAAGGAAGAAACTCTGCATACGATCCATAACCTGAACTTTACATTCAAACTTCTTCTGCATACAATTCGGGCTTATCTTAACCTCATTAGGCATTGTATATCCATCTGTAAATGCTGCCACTTCCTTATAACTCTTGATTACAAACTGCTGTGTAATACCGTCCTCGTCAATCATACGGACCTTTATCGGAATCAATGTTCCATCAACAGAATTTTGACAAATCACATCAACTTTTTGCCTCATTCCCATATTAAACCACCTCTGAATCATTAGTGATTATATAATAGAACATTTGTTCGCTTTTGGCAATAGATTTTATTTATTTTTCATAATTTACCAACGACCGTTACTGCTTCTCTGAGGATTGATTTCCCAATTCGTCCCAATTTATCGGTTTCAAGCCCAAGAGCCGCCCTTTTTCCTCCATGTACGCCTTCTTCTGCTCCTTAGACATTCTACCAAAAATAGGATTTAACGGTGGTAGCATATCAAATTCTCCGTTTATTTTCTTCCGGCACTCATTGTACTCCTCTTTTTCTTTCAGATAGTCCTCATATTCAGCTTTCAACCAATCGGGTGCCTTTTCAGTAGGGAGAAGTTCCAACCCTTCCATAATCCACCACTCCGGATTAAGCTCTTTATTCGGTTCCTTATGTCTTATGAGCATACACTTCTCCTAAAGATATTATTTATTTGCAATTTGTTCATCGGTAAAATATACTCTAACATCGCTAATATCATCATTGATACGCCGCAACAACCTCAGATCTTGGTCAACTATGAATATATAGTCCTCTCCACAAAACGATATGACTACTCGATTATCACTCACATCAGAAAAACCCCATTTATGAGTCCCATTCATAATCGACATAACGCCATTTTTACATTCCATAGTTTTTTCATCAACAAAATAAAAAGTATGATCTTTAAGTACGGAACACTCCGAAATATAATCCGCAAGTGTACCATCTTCTATATGACTATTCAGCTTTTCTTCATCAGTAATCACATAGTAGTATGTCGCATCAATTAAATAATCTGCATAATATCTTTCCTTTTCTTTCTTCTTGTTAGTGTATATAATCGCAAAAATTACACCAATCACTATAAAGATTGCAATAACTGGAATAGTAGCTTTTATTACCTGCCTTCTCTTCTTATCATTATTTTCTCGTTGAAGAATAGCCTGCTCTTTTTCATTTTGAAGCACATCTTCAAACTCAGTCTGCAATTTCTTAGCCCGTACAGCAGAATCTTTATAATTTCCCAACTCCGCAAAAATATCAGCAGCTATTTTCAGCGAATAAGAATCCTTATGCTTTGATAATCTGTCCGCTTCTTCATACACTTCATCATCTTTCGGAGGAAAATCTTGCTTAATTATGCTGTTTAATAAATCAGCTATCTCTTTACAATCATCAACCGGCAATCTCAAATTATCTACTGCTTGAGAAAGCATGGTCATTTTATCTCCATATCCAGCATTAGATGTAATTGCTGTTTTCGCCATTATACTATCAGCCAATGAACCGGTATTACAAGAAACCACACCTCCAGATCCTTTTACCCATTTATGTCTCTTAAATATCTCTACATACGGTGAGGCAATTTCCACCTTTTCCACAATCTTATTCTCTCCTCTTTCAAGAATAGCTATTACATCGCCTCTTCCGGTTTTATTGGTTTTCACAGTATAGGAGGCTTCTGTTTGATGTAAACCTCCCATGTGTATTCCACCTGATGAAGCACCCGTATATATTATTTTTGATGGATTATAGGAATAGTTTACCACCCCACCTGCATTTACCGAAAAATCTATACCTTCATATTTCTTTGCGCTACCTTCTTCAGTATAATAAACAGACTTATCCGGGCGCAAAAAAACATGTAATTTAGTTCCTCCAACTAGGATAACAGAAAAAAGGTTTTCCCCATCAACAGCTTTTCTTTCAGACTCAGCCTTTTCTTCATCATATACTTGCTTTGCTTTCTCAAAGAATTTTACAATATCTCCATACTTCAAGCCTAAATCCGTAGCAATAACCTTGGCTTTAAGGCTTTGGGTATCATCGTTCATATCCACATAGCCTTTTTCCAAACATTGCATATAGAATTGCATCATTTTTTGTTCTTTTCCTGTCATTTATATACCTCCCAAACCCAATATTGAATAGAGCTTCGACTTTAGTGAATGCCAAACTTATAACCAAAAAATAAAAAAAATATCAGCATAATACCTAAGACGATGATAAATGCCCATGCGTCATACCTCGCTGAGCCTTTAGCAGCTTCTTCCATGGCTTTTTCGTCCTCTTCCATGAAGATTTCTTCCAATTCTAAATCATATCTGTCAATTTTTCCATCATGGTTATGATCTGGTATCATGTTGTCCCCCAATTCTCTCCTTATAGACACTCATGCTTCACAAAATCATAGATTTCCTGCTTCGTTTCGTAAAACTCCGCTATTGGAAGTCCGCCACCGGTATTATATCTCATGCTTTGTTCGATATTCTCCATAGAGACATTCATAATATCATTAATAGTGCTACTTCCGCAGTTATACTTGACAATCTCCAAATAAATATTTACCGCTTCCCCGACCAATGGAAGCTGCCTCAGTTCTCCGACCGTCATCTTCCAAAGGGTATTTGCCGGTTCCTCCATAGCTTCTTCATAATCACCGGGCATAACACTCCAACTAAACATATCCGCCCTGACCTGCATAAGCACTTTACCTAAAAGGTTCTGACCACGCCATTGCGAAAAATCCTGCACTCTTTCATCATTAACCGGTAACCCGATTCCCCAGATAGAATCTTTTTCAGCACATTCAGCCAAAACGGAATACTCCGTTTTCATCAGTTTGAGCCTTATATCCGTATTTTGCTGAAATTTTGCACGAATCCCCCGCCGCATAATATGCTGTCGAATACTCGACCACAAAGTATCATCATACTCTCTCACATGCCTACCTAATGTCTTAATCTCTTTCAAATCAGAAGATTTCATAATCTGGTCATAGGTTTCCCAATCTCTGAATACCTTTGCCTTATGTGCCATCATGTATTGCTCGGCAGATAAATAATGCACTCCGGCATAATCAAACTCAGCCCGATACCAATTACTGAAACAGCCGGTATCTGGATCATCTTCTGAATAGAAGCCTATCACTTTCTTCTTTCCGGGTTCCCCGGTTGCAGTTTGGGAAGAACAAAGCCCAGCACACGCTTCCAGATAAGTATGATATGTGCTATCATCAAACAGTACCCATACAATCTTATCAAATTTCCCTTGGTGTTCAGCAAGAAACCTATGGACGGTTTGTACTGCTATTTTAGCCGCCTTATCTACCGGAAATGCGTAAACTCCCGTTGAAATGGACGGAAACGCCACAGAACGGATCCCATTCTCCATCGCTATCCCTAAAGAATTGAGATAACATTCACGCAAAAGTTTCTCTTCATTTTGCTCTCCACCTCTCCACACAGGTCCGACAGTATGAATGACATACCGGCAGGGCAAATTGTACGCTTTTGTAATCTTTGCTCTTCCAGTCTCACAACCGCCTAATTTCTTACACTCCTCTAGTAATTCTTTGCCGGCTGCCCTATGAATTGCTCCATCAACCCCACCGCCGCCAAGCAAACTACAATTTGCCGCATTTGCAATAGCGGATACATTGATATTCTTTGTAATATCCCCTTTAATGCACTCTATTACACCGCAGTCTCCTCTATCCTGCCCCTCAAGCATCTCAATCATGCGCTTTAAGACCGGCAATACTTGTCCCTCTCTGTATCGTCTCTCAAATGAACCATTATCAAAATGATCTTCCCGCAGCAACATTGTCATTATGGCACAGCAAATGTCATAATCCACATTTTCTACTCTTTTTAATTCTTCGTTACAATTTACCGGAGCAGAAATCGCATATTCAGTATAATCAAATTTCATGTCGCCAGTTTTTTCAAGCGCCTCATAAAATGGCTTCACTCTGCCAGAACCATTATTCAACAAGCTCCTATATATTTCAATTTTCTCTTTAATTTCCATAGCACCCTCCTTGTTATTTCTTCAAAGCGCTCCATCTTAAATAATTCTTGCAACCAACACCGCTATTGTTAGCCTGAGTAGCTCTTCTTCCTGCTACCGGTTTTTTGCATTGACCTGTCACTTTTGCAGAGGAACACTTAACACCTGTCCCATTACTCTTATAATTAGACTTGCGTTCGCCACACCAATGCTCGCAGGTGGCGCATACCTGAAGTCGATACTCAATGTTATATTCATGTTGCGTTCTACTATTCGTCTGACGAGAATTTGTATTTACATTATTCTTCTCGGTATATGGATTTCTCGCAAGATTCTTATATGTATTCGTCTGCTTTATGGCAGTCTGTGTTACTTTTCCAACTCCATAGCTTGCTGCTGCATTAACCGCAGCTCTCTGGACCTTATTCGTTCTAGGCGCATTTGAATTATTTATATTAGCAGTATTGATACTATTTGCTCGGTTGCGACATTCCTCAATTAAATGAGGGTTTTTAACATAATTTTTAATCTTTCCCCTATATCCCAGCCAATTCAGAAGTCCCAAAACAGGCGCTAATACTAAGCCTATAATTCCAACAGGAGGTATTATGATCAGCAACACTATTGAGACAATAATCCATATTGTCATAATAGTAATACAAGATTTCCTGAATCCTTGTATATCAGGCAGTCTTTTAATCTCATCTAGCTTATCAACATTTCCCTTTTTCTGTCTATTATCTTTGACAGGCGGGTTAGGGTTCTTCCCTCCCACAGACTTTGTAAACTCCGCCATCAGCCTTTCTTCGTAGTCTGCCGGTTTATCTTTCCAATACGGACTATGCGGGCTGTAAGAGAATAAGAACTTTATCCCATCTTGCTCTTCAAAACAATAGTAATTCTCCCAAATGCTATCGTCCCACTCTCCATTAGGATATAGTTTTTTGCTAATTTCAGGTAGTTCATGCTTTATAGATGTACCATGCCACCCAAAAAAGAAAACATGTGTCGGCTTCAATATTCTTATTTCCTCGGCAAGTACCCTTATATCAACCGAATGTAGCTTATTTCTCATATCATCAGAGAGTTTGCTGCGTCGATCCCGCCTCCAACATATCTTGTCAATAAAAGTCCATGTGCATGGATAGCCCAAATCTCTTACTTTTCTTGCTCTATCCCAGAATGGGTGTTGTCCTTCGTGTGGGTTTTCTGTCTCATAGTTAAATTGATCCACATTGCGAGCTTGCAGTTTGGGTATATCCTTAAAGGCAATTCCGTCCTCTTTACCATTGCCTTCATACCCAAAACCTTGTTCCCCAACTATCATTATACGGACATTAGAGGAATACCATCGCATAGGAATCCCAATATAATATGGATTTGAATAATCTTTGTCGCCAAACAACTCTGGAGCTACAATATTAACCTGCAGCCACCACTTCTTATACACTTCCTGCAATTCTTTGTTTACTGTCGCAATATCAAAGCCATTTACCATTCGATATCCCTCCACAACCACATTTTAATTTTCACTTTCTACGAGTTCTGCTGTAAAAAGTCCACCCAAAAACCAACTACTTTGCTCAAATTCCGCAAAAAGCTCAGTATAACGAGAATAATCTTCTGGGTGCAATACAAAAACATAGGAACGCTGTGTTCCTCTGTGAAAAGTCAGCACATAGATATTTGCATTGGGCAAATACCTTTTCATTTCTGTTTTTGTTTCCAGCCATGCTTCATTGGTTCTTCTTGCCCTTTGGCAATAATACACCACATTTTGCCCCTGATTATAATAATCTGCAATCTCTAATGGTGCTATATACTTGTCTGCGCCCTTAGAGTTGATACTTTTTTTCCCAATCGTACCATTATCCGGATCACAAAACACAAGTTCCCTATCAGCAAACCTTTTAAGCCCTTGTTGATGCCAAATTGTCCTATTAGGAACGCCCACCGTTTCATTGTAATAAGAAGCTCCCGGAACAATGCTGTATTCTTCAACAAAGGACACACTTCGTACTCCCGCTTCAATTTTTTTACCTATAAAATCAAATAACTCCGGATCATGCTGCCGGTCCTTTTTATTTTTCAAATAACCAAGAATTTTACCGTCATTACTGCCATCGTCCGGTGTCAGATACCAATTAACTCCAATTTTGACACCCCGTTCAGCTAAGAAACGCAGCAAACCATATTTTCCATAATCTCCAATATCCCCAAAATACTGATTTTTCATAGACTTACTCCTTCAGCCAACTTGCCTCATTACCAAATCACATATTTTCCCTTGTATATGGGCTTAGGTCTATAAAGAGTTCCTTCAGTTCTTTTGTATCATCAAACTGCTTAAACAGATACTCCAGCAGTTCCTCTTGCCTTGCCTGCCCCAGCGTAAGCCGATATAATGACAATATCTGTATCAATCGTTGATAGTTGACCTCATCTCTGCTCATGGGATACATGGGAACAATACGCTCAATCTTAACCTCTTGGTTCTTGCCAAAACACCAGTAAGGCACTAGCTCTGACTGTGATTCTTCCTTTTCAGCCTTGGCAGCCTCGAACATCTCTTTCCATACATCACTCTTAAATTCAATATTTCCGTACTTCTTGGCTACATTCTGCCGGATTGCGAAGCATTTATATCGGTTGATCCTGCCTTCTCTCTGTTCCAGATCAATAGGATTGCTCGGCAGGTTCCAGTGCATAATTTTTCGGCAGTAATAGTGAAAATCCAATCCCTCCTGCCCAATAGAGGTTGTTGCCAGCACAAACGGGCGAAGCGGAGAATTAAAAGCATTTCTCACACTTTCCTTGCGATTGACAATCTTGGCATTATCCGCTGCGTCTTTCGTAAAACCTACCGCATAACTGGATCTGATACGCATACCGTCACTCCGGCTCCCCTGCGCCCTGCTCTTAAATGCCGGAAAAGTATCAACCATATAACTTGCAGAGCGAATTGTCAAGGAATCCATCATCATCTTATGGATTACCTCGGCTTTATCCGTATTGTCTGATATTCCAACCGCCTCTGACAGCATGTGCAGATACTCGTCAAACATGGATTGGAAGCAACCATCTTTACAGTATTTCAAGACATTCTGCCAATGAGAATTATCATCTCTACATCTGCCATAAGCTAAATCTACGATAGCTATGGACTCCGGCATATTAAAGTTATTAACAAAAACCTTTGCAAGTGCAGTTGCCCTCTGCATTTCATGACCATTTGAGCGATAAATACAGATAGCAGGCGAAGCCAGCGTCATATTTACCAGCGTATCAAGCAGGTCGTCCGGCTGTTTTCCCAGATTTATCTCCCCCAGATTGGAAAGATAAGAGTCCAATCGCTCTATATGTGCGTAGAATCCTTTGTTTCCCTTTTCAGCAGTCACATCTTCCGTATCTTTCACTACCTCTTTTGTTACCGCTTTTATCCAATCTCCGGAAAAGCTCACACCGTCCATTAACATGGGTGCCAGATAGTACCACCTGTCATCTTGTCTTGCCGGATCCGGAGCGCCGAACCTTTCTGCAATCTCATTTATCTTTTCGCTCAAAGTTCTCCTGATTTCCCGCTCTATCTGCTCCAAAGTCTTATTTTCATTGATATATTGAATAGGAACATACAATTCAGCCAGAGTTTTCGACGGATAAAGCAGGCAGAATAAGCTCATTCCATTTGCTCTATCATCAGTCACATTAAATCTAAGCCTTGCAGCCGGGTATCTTCTACTGCCCTCCGCAAAATAATGTGCATTTTTTCTATCCTGATTCCTCGCCTGCTTTGCAATCTTTCCGACCGTTCTTCTCTCCGCTTCGTAAGAGATCATTGCTCCTACCATACGAGGAACCATCTCCCACGAAGAAAACACCAGTATTTTAGAAAAAGGCTCGCTGTCCCGGTAAACACCCTGCAAAGGATAGTACGGTCTTGCAGGCGGAACCCACAAATACTTCTCTGCCCCGGTAATAAACGCCTTTTCCTTCAATTCCTCTAATCGGGCGTTCATTGGCGGAAGTTCCTCATAGCTGTCAATCAGGTTTCTATTCAGCCAAAGCATTTTTCTCTGAGCCTTTCCAACACCGTTTACCAGTTCTGGATCCGCCTTAAATGCTTTTTCAATTTTCTCTTTCAGCTTGTAATTTCGCATAAAGGACATCAGATACGGACAGCTTTTCACATAATCTACCGGCAGGGAATGAAGAATCCCTGCATTACGCATAAGTTTTCCAAGCTGAACATAGGAAAGCACATCATTATCCTTGATGTCGATTGGACTTTTTACGCTGCTATCGTCCGTATAATCTCCGCTTTCCATAACTGAAATGCGTTCTGTTCTGCAAACTCCCCGATACATGGCATTTTCCGCTTCACGCTTCATATTCAGCACAGTCATATCTCCTGCGGTCAGCTCATGCAGCGTCATAGAATAATTCTTCCAAATGGTATGAAAATCAGTCTGTTTGCCCTCAAACAGAAAGTCCATTACCTGATAAAATTCTTCAAAATGCTCATCGCTCTCATTCTCTTCAATTTCTTCCAGCGTGGAATACAACTTATATGGTGTAGCTGACATTAAAAGCACTCTGGTATCAGAACCATGCAAAAAGCTCTGCGTTAGTATGCCAAGCTCACTATCATCGGCTTTCAGCAAAAATTTGAACCTCTGAAACTCGTCCATAATGACAAGATCAGGCTGTAACATGGATACGCTGATCCTTGCGAACATGACACGAAGTTTATTCATCATGGTATAGTTGGTTAAAGACAATTCTCTTCCATACCTACGCTCTTCCAGATGGCGGACAAGCATATCAATAATCTCCGGGTATTTCTTAACTTCTTCAAGCACATTTGCCGGATAATTCCCATTTGTATTCCGAGAACACTCTTTCACACGATATTCATACCAGTTCTTCGCCCAATTTTCCCATGCTTTTACCGCATCAAGAACCATAAATTTTTCCAGAGAGGTCACATGATGAGAAAGTTCCGGTAAACGACGCAAAATTGCAAACATAAGCGCCCGTTCTTCAACGCTTCCGCCACCACTTGTCATGCGAAATGAGGTCTCCGGCGTTAATGGTATCAGTTGGATATATCCTTCTTTTAGCTGTGTATCAAATTCCTGCTCCGTAATCTTGAGGTGCTGCATAGACAGTCTGGTATCGGATACATTAGATATATCAGCTCCGTTTGTTACATCGAGCTTACGAATGTTCTGGTTGGCAATATTCTGATTGGAGCAGATATAAACTACCTTAAACAGCTCGTCATGTTCCTCTAATCTAATCCTTGCGGTCTTTACAATCGCTCCTCTGGCAATCAGGGTTTTGCCCATTCCTACCTCGTCCGCTACCAATACCCGGTTCTGTCCGTCCCGAAAAAGATAGTCAATCCGCTCAACGGTTGCCCTTTGAAAGTCTTTCAGCCCGGACATGGTGGAATTTTCGACTTTTTCTATATCAAATTGTGCCATAAAACCACCACCTTATCTGATTTTTAGTGCATTGCAAAATGTATCATAGGTTTTTCTAAATTCATCAGGTATAATCTCTTTATCCGAAATCATACGAAGTACATACGCAATATCTTTCAGCCTCTCCGGTGCCTCCAATGATGTTTTCAGCATTTTCTCATAGAGTGCCGGCATTACATTGACATTTCTTCCGAAAATACCCGATTCCCCCATCTGTTTATCCTCAAGGACCGACAACAAATAATCATCTCCAAGAACAAAGGCTATGTACTCTACAAATGTCCGTCTGTCCTTAACAACGCTGTTTACCACCGCTTTTTCCCTATCTTCCGGGAATCCGGTTGTCGGTATCATCAGGATCCTGCTGATCTCATCTTCTTTCTGCCTTACCGTTATCACATAAAATTCTGATAGCTGTAAAAGTTCCAAGTCCGAAAACACGATTTTACTCGATAAAGGCTGTTTCTGCTTAGAATTAAAAGGAGAAATCATAACGCTGTCGTCCTCAGATACCCCCTCCATCTCAATGGTAATCTGGTATTTCTCTCCTTGCGGTGTAACAAAGGCTCTTTTCTTTACTCTGCACAGGTCCTTTATCTTTCTTTCGAGAATACTGCCGGTATCGACTTCCTCCGTTTCCGGGCTATCCTCTACATGCACCTGCTCAAACGGATTGTTCTTTCCGTCTGGCTCCCCGCAAAAGATGTCCTTCAGAAAAAGCTCTCCATTCAGGTATTTGTTCTTTGTCCCAAGCCATATCATCATTTCAACATTCTTGTTGAGTGCTGAATAGGACGCATTCATAGAGCCAAGGTACAAATCTACATCTGCATACTTTCTTCTAATATATATCTTTGCATGGATATCCTGACTGCTCTTTCGTTCACTATCATCTGATAAAAACTGTTCTCCGTCCACAATATCATCTTTAAGCGTATATATATCAAAATTACTTACCTGCTCCGGTTTTAACTTACTTAGTTCTGATCTTCTTGTTATCAGAGTTCTCTTGCAGTTTGTCAGCCCCCGCTCCTTGATGTTAAAATCCTCAATCACACTTGCTGATAGAAACGGAGACATTACCACAAGCTCATGGAAAGTCGAATCAGCATTACCCTTATCTTTACAGAAAAGAATATCCTGCGTCATATCAAAGGCGTTTTCCCCGATACCAAGCGGCAGAATTTCAAAATTCTCTCCAAACTCCTTGCTCTCTAAAGAAAACATAACATTTCCAAGTTCTTTCTCCATGGAAGCGATCATATCACGCTTTTCAGAGGCGCATGGGAATGTACCATGAACCTGCTTCCTCAAATATGCCAGAAAGTTTATAACTGCATCTGTTCTTTTATCCGTACCGAATACTTTATGCCCCTCCATGGCAAAACTGATGTCCCAACTGCGATCAAAAGTCAGGTTTCTACTCATAATAACAAATCGGTATATGGCATGTCCGTCATCATTTCGATAGGACAAAACCCATGTCTTAGGGTGAAACGCCGGATAGCGCCCCAGCTTCTTATCAAGCGGCAATGCTACCGGCACAACCATTTTCTCCAGCAGTATCGAAAGAGCGGAGGGTTTTGTCGGTGTCTTAATCTGTCCTGCTTCGCAGAAGATTACAATACGGTCCGAAACCTTTTGCAGAGCATTTAACATTCCAATCGGATTGCTCATCAGCTTAGAATCCGTCTCTTCTGACAGTCCAAGACAGATAGATACTGCTGTCAAAGACTCCAGATCAAGAGAATATGTAGTTCCCACAGCCTTTTCCAAGCGATAACCCACCGGTGGCATTAAAAGATCGCTGTAACTTCTTCTATCCTGATTACCATTAGGCTTAAACATGGGCAAACACCTCCCCATGGTAAATATCGTTTACAATCCGTCTGGCATCAAAGAACCGATAATCCAGCCAACCGCCGCCAACCCACGAATCCGGATCATGTTCCTTGGTTCGATTTAGCTTTGCCCGGTTAATGCCCTTTAGCTGGACTTCCCTCTTCCTGATAAGTCTGTCTGCTTCTTCAATATCCCCCTCAATAAAACTCGTCTGCAAAGAGGACAAAAAAGCAAATGTCTTAGGATTATAAATATCTAATCTGTCAAAGATTGCCGGCAGATCTACCGTTGCCCTATTGCCACATTCCTCAGAAAGCCAGTCCCACTCACTATTTGCCGCCTCATTTTGTCCCTCGGACAACATGACATTATATCGAACACGAGCCATATAAACTAGGTTATTGAAATCACACGCTAATTTCATTAAATCGGCTGTTTCCGATGAAACATCACTCTTGATAGACTCTGCCAAGGACGCAAAATCAAGATATGGCTCCAAATCTATGTGATTTTTCAGAATAAAAGCAAGCAAAGAATCCGGGACACTTTTCAAAATCTGAGCATACAGATAATCAGCTTCTCTTTTTGTAAGCTCAATCGTCATTTCATCACGCCAATCTCGATGATAAATCGGCAGATCCCACAGATTAAGGCTTGAAATATCCCCAGCGTCCCAATCGTCACGATCGGAATCCTCTGTATCATCTCCCCGGTTTCCCATTCTAACATTTGCTTTTCGTTCCTGCATTTTCAGAGATAACCCTAAATACTCCGAAATAGACATATAGCCATTCTTAAAAATTCCATAAGTCCGGATCCCACTCCAGTAAATATCAGAGGGTTTTCTGGCAACCCATGACTTTGGCAAAACCCGCTTACCAATGATACCTTCCGCTTCCGGGTTCCTCTCCATAAGTCGCAGCCCGCATTGCCTTTCTTCTTCATCAACTGCCCGCAGCACTCGACCTAATTCTTTGCCAAATCTCCCGTCAACTGCCTCTTTCAGCAGATATGGCACAATCAGAAAATATTTTGCTCTCGTCTGAATCGTCGAAGTGCCGGGGAAAAAGTAATTCGCAAAAGCGTCTCGCACAATTCCTATGCCCAACTCATCAACAGCCCCCTGCTCCTGCAGGAGATTCATGACATCTAAAACTTTTTGTCTATCTTCTCTGGAAAAATCAACCCAGCCAAGCTGCATATAATTCCAACCCCTTTGACATTATCTAAATCACAAAACTAACATACAGCAACCAAACAAATTCAATAATACTGTTCTATGTAGCTATACGCCTTATCAAAAACTTCTTGATCTTTTATTCCATATTTTTTCCATGTTACCTGACGAAGCGCTCTTTTTATGTCTTTCTTTCCTTCTGATGTATTTTGCCAACCATCAAAGCGCACTATTTTGACAATACCATCAATATCATTGACTATTCTTTCTACTATGATAGGTGTACTTTCATTACGGACTCCATTGAACAGTTCTGTCAATGCAGCCTTTCCCTTATCAATCTCTTCTTCGGGTACTACTTCCCTTTCTGCTTGTGCAGCTTCACGAGCTAAAGACAAAAGCATTTTGAGAAATTCAATACTGCCAATCAATCCCTGTTTATGCTGATCCCGCAATTTTTCCAGTTTCTCTCCCAAAGCTATATACTTGGGATCTCTGGAATGCTTTTGAATTAAGGCAACAAGATTTATTTCTACTTTCATTGTTACCTTCTTCAAATCAGCTTGTGCCTTAATAAAATCATCTATTAAGTCTGCGTCCATTGTGATTATTTCTTGTGTCTCATCTGCCTCGCCAACAAAAATATTTTCATGCACAAGCTCCATTGTTTTAGCGCCAAATGCAGACCAAATCAAGGCTCCTCGATTATCCGTAGGTTTTACTGACTGATAGATTTTTGCAAGCCATTTATAATCCTTCGTATAATTCAAGAGACATGGATCCGGAGATAATGCCTCCCATGCCCTCGATAGAGTACGGAAATATGCAGCAAATCTATCCTTTGTATTATCATCAGGGAGCCTCTCCTGCGCCTCTAATAAAACTTCCCAATCATCTTGCTCACGATTGATACCCACAAAGTAATCCATGCAGTCTTGTACTAGGCGAGGAAGTTCTTTCTTCACGCCCTCAATATTAGTAATAACTTTCTTCATACCTTCTTCATCAAAATTCAGAGCATTAGCCACATTATCAAAAATACCAATATAATCAACGATTAAGCCATGTGTCTTGCCCTCATCATAAGTACGATTTGTTCTACAAATTGCTTGCAACAAATTATGATCCTTCATCGGCTTATCAAGGTACATAACTTGTAAAATAGGCGCATCAAATCCAGTCAGTAGCTTTGCAGTAACAATAACCAGTTTCAGAGGACTGTTAGGATCTCTATAATAGTCCAGAAGTTTGCCTTCTTCATCTCTATCTCGTCTGTACGCCTTATACCTGTCTGCTTTATCGTTATTCGTATCCATAACGATGGTTGATGCTTCCGAACCAAGCAGCTTGTCAAGTTCTTCTTTATACATCAGGCAGCACTCTCTGTCATAAACAACAACTTGCCCCTTATATCCATTAGGTTCTATTTTTTCCTGATAGTGCTTAGCAATATGTTCACATACTTTTTTAATTCGTTCTCGATTATACATAATTGCCTTCATGTTGACACGACGAGACAACTCTGCCTTATCTTCTTTTGACAATCCCTCGGTTAATTCATCAAATTCCGCATCAATAGCCTGCCTATCCACATGCAATTCAACCGGAACCGCCTCAAAATTAAGCGGCAAAGTTGCATGGTCTCTGATAGAATCTGAAAACGAATACTTGCTCATATAGCCATTTTTATCTTCAGGAGCGCCAAAAGTTCTAAAGGTGTTTTTATCCAACTTGTTAATAGGCGTTCCTGTCAAACCAAAGAAAAACGCATTAGGCAGAGCAATTCGCATTTTTTCGCCCAAATCTCCCTCTTGCGTTCTATGAGCCTCATCAACCATCAAAATTATGTTAGAGCTTGTATTTAAGCATTTCTCCACATCACCAAAGCGGAAAATAGTCGTAATAAGTATTTTCCTCATATCGCCCTCAAAGAATTTGATAAGCTCTTCTTTGGTTCTTGCCGCCGCCATATTAGGAATATCTGAAGCATTAAAAGTTGCTGTAATCTGCGTCTCCAAATCTATTCTGTCATCTACAATAACAACTGCGGGATTTTTTAGCTCTGGAGTCATTCTTAGCTTATATGCAGCAAATACCATCAAAAGCGACTTTCCGGAACCTTGAAAATGCCAAATCAATCCCTGCTTAGGATAACCCGCTTTAACACGCTCAACAATAAGATTTGCGCCCTCATACTGCTGATACCTTGCAATTATTTTGTATTTTCTATACTTCTTATCAGTAGCAAACATTGTAAAAAACTGAAAAATGTCCATAACCTTTTCCGGTGTAATCATATCCGCAATACTCTTCTGGACATTTATAAGCATACCCTCACTTTTATCTTCCGGAGTATGCCAAGGTCCCCACGCATCAACTGGCATATTAACAGAACCATAGCGATAGCACTTTCCCTCTGAGGCAAAGTTGAAAATATTTGTGACAAACATTTGAGGAATACTCTTCTCATAATCTGCAATATCCTTTGCACCATCAAGCCAAGTGATTGCATCTCTGAATGGAGTTTTTAACTCACCTATAACAACCGGAAAACCATTTACCAACAAAACAAGATCCAGTCTCTTCCCGCCTTCTTTAACAGGATAACACCATTGATTAGTTACTACATACTCGTTAAGCGCCAAATTGTCCTTTGTCTGTGTTCCGAAGAAGCGAATCGGCACCATTCTACCATCTTTACCAAAAGGAAAAGAGTTTTCTTCAAACACGAATTTCTTAAACATCTCATTTTGTGCGACTAAATTATGTGGTTGAACTGATATAATCAGAGAACGAAGTTTATATATAACCTCATCAGCCCTTGCGGGCACCTCTGCAATTTCAGGATTTAATCTAATCAAAGCTGCCTTAACCATTGATTCGACCATAACTTCTGAATCCTGTCTTGGCATATCTTCAGCCGAGATATAAGTCCAACCGACCTTTTTTAATGTTGCAATAATCATCTGTTCTATTGTATCTTCATTCAGCATAGGTATTCCTCCCATAAAACTTTATAATGAAAATTCGTTTACATTCTAATAATTTTGATTTATCGCTCTGCTCTACAAATGCCGCAAACTCGTTTTGAAGTTCTATCGGCGGTACAA
>DLOQ01000059.1 GCA_002479655.1 Lachnospiraceae bacterium UBA7480 | reverse complement strand
GCACCGTCAATCATATGGAAAGGGTAATGGCTTTGAGTACAACACTGCGTATAAAATTTGAACGTACCGGACCGGTGCGTTATATAGGACATCTGGATATGATGCGTTATTTTCAAAAGGCTGTCATGCGTGCCGGGATTGATGTCAGGTACAGTGAGGGATTTAATCCGCATCAGATCATGTCATTTGCCTATCCGCTCGGCGTATCGATGGAAACGAGAGGGGATTATTTGGATATTGATGTTTTATCCTATCCGGATGGCGAGACCATAGCAGAGCAGTTAAACGGCGTGATGGCGGAGGGGATCAGGGTGATTTCGGTGACTGCATTGCCGGAAGGCGCAAAAAATGCCATGGCTTCCGTCGCCGCCGCAGATTATCTGGTACATCTGTGCTGCGGGAATAAGGAGATGGAACCGGCCGGTCAGGAAGATGTCATATCTGACGGCGAAATGGGTCATCATATATTGACAGATGATATGCTGCGGCAGTTCCTGTTACAAAAAGAGATCATGATCAAAAAAGAAACCGGAAAAAAGACATCAGTGGAGGATATCCGTCCCGGGATCTTTGCATTAGAGCTTAGGGAAGACCATATGCTTTTTATGAAATTGAAGTCGGGCAGTGACGGAAACATCAAGCCGGCAGCCGTATTGGAGGCGCTGAGTGAAATGTTTTCCATTGCGGCTGATTCCGACCGGATCATCCGTTTGGAAATCTATGGGAAAGACGAAGACGGCGCGCTGGTTCCGCTGGGGTTGATATAAGCAGCATGGAGGCAAAGATGAGGGAAACAATGATGCAATCAAACCAATCCCCATATTCCGTTGTGGAAGAAATGCATCCGGCGGACAGCAGATTCCTGCTGTTTGCCGAAGATGGCGCCATTACGGTATTTTGCATGGAAAATGGAAGAATTGCCGAGGTCTTGCGGGAAAAAGAACAGTCTGTCAGGGTAGGGGATATCTATCTTGGCAGGGTGGGACATTATGCCGCCAATATAGATGCCTATTATGTAGAGATTTTAAAGGGCATCAGCTGTTTCCTGCCTGCGAAGGATGTTGTTTCAAAAAAGAGCGGCGCCAGGCTTCATGAGGGGGAGGAAATATTAGTACAGATCAAAAAAGAGGCATATAAAACAAAGCTGGCTTATGCTGACACAAAGCTGGAGATCGCCGGAAGATATGCGGTGGTCAGCAATGCCGCGCCCGCCGTTTATTATTCACGAAAGATCGGGCGGGAAGAGAAAGAACGCCTGAAGAAGTTTATGGAGGATATTTATTCCGTTTCGGATATGCCGTTTCAGATACTGCTCCGTACCGCAGCGGCAGAATGTCATGATCTTGACCAGATCTTAGATGAGATCCGGGAGCATGGGGAATGCCTGCGGCGTATCATTGACTCGGCGCCCCATACCTACCCGTTATGCAGAATGCACGAAGGCGTATCCGTGCCGGAGTTTCTGTTCCGGGAGGGACGTATTCACGGACAGACAAAGATCGTAACAAGGGATGAAACGCTGCACGAACGGATAGACGATCTGTGCCGGCAGTATGGATTTGATCCTGCGGAAATCTCCGTATTATATGATGATCCAGATCTTCCCATGACAGTATTGTACGGATTACAAAGCCGCCTGCGGGAGATCACGGAGGAAAAGGTCTGGCTTCCTTCGGGTGCAAGCCTGTATATCGCTCCGACGGAGGCGCTGTATGTGATCGACGTTAATACAGGGAAATATACGTCCAAAAGCTGCAGGGAAGAAACATTTTTAAAGATCAATCTGGAAGCGGCAAGGGAAATCGTCTTTCAGATCCGGGCAAGGAATCTGAGCGGCATTATCCTGGTGGATTTTATTAATATGAAAGAGGAAAATAATGCAACGATATTGCTTGCCGACTTGAAGGAGAGATTGAAGCAGTGTTCTCCGCCGGGAGTTGTTGTGGATATAACAAAATTGGGATTGGTAGAGATCACAAGGGAGAAAAAACGACCCGATATCTATCATATAAAAGATAAATTGAATAAAACTATATTGCGCTGACAAGAAAAAAAACTGTGTTATTTCAGCTTTTTATGCAATTATATGAGTTGAATCCGAAAAAAGGCAAATTGTACAAAAATACAGGTTGAAATCCCTTATTTTTATTGATATTATAATAATATGTCTGTAAAAATATGCCGGAATCTGCAACGGCATATTTAACAGATGAATTAGATGTCATTAACAGATGGAGGGATTTTTCTTATGGGAGTTGAGGTTTTTCAGTGTAACTGGGGAAGCAGTTTAAAGAGTTTCCTTTCTGCAAAGAATCAGGAAAAATTATTTTTACAGATCGACGATACCAAGCCTGACGGCGTCAAGGTAACCGGTAAAGGTTATATCTGTAATGAAGAAGGAAAGAATGAATACATATCACAGTATGATTATCCCGCAAAGGATATCAAGGACGTAAAGAAGGGTGAATTTCAGGGCTCTGATGCATTGGTTATCGTTACTAAGCTTCAGACGCTTTATGGCGCAAAGAAGACACAGACGATTCTGCCGGGCATCAAGGATATTGACCGCGCGTTTGATACTTTGACGCGTGTTGCAAAGGAAGCCGGCGGTCTGATGGGTGATGCGCCGAAGAACGCAAGACCTGCAGCGGCGGCACCTGCGCCGACACCTGCACCGGCAGCTCCT
>DLOQ01000027.1:9207-18199 GCA_002479655.1 Lachnospiraceae bacterium UBA7480 | reverse complement strand
ATATAATATAGCAACGGTCAAGATAATAACAAATCCTACAATAATGGCAATTCCCTGGGGTGTAATCTCTCCTGAGCTTTGTAAAATCATGTAACTTTGTAACAGAATGGTAATTCCTTGTGATGTCATAATTATTTCCTCCATCTAAATAATTTTATTAAAATTGTCCCAATTGGGATTTAAAAATATAATCCAATCTAATAGAAGTTAATCCTCTACAACCTTTCCACCGACAGTGTGTTTGATATGCGGTCCATGTTTCTTTACAAATGCCACAAAATCATCTATCTGGCCTATGCCGATATTAAAATTAACATCCGCCTTTCCTTGCAGCATGGGCTTATCATATTTAGGGGCTACTAAATATTCTCCACGCATAATTTTTTCATCCTTGTCACAAATACCAAATTCTCCTTTAAAGGTAGCAATATACCCAATTTCATTTAAATTCCATTTTTTATATGCCGGCATCCATCCGGAGGGCCAAAGAAACAATAATTCCCCTTTTTCCGTGACATAAGCAGACCCATAAGCAGCCTTAGCAGACCCAAATTTATCCTTGGGGGGATATTTTTCCTCTACATCCTTGAGAAATTCATCAATGATTTTCTTACCAGCCGTCTTTGAATATATAACGGCGCCTATGATAAAAATAAATAATCCGGCAATGATGGCAATTCCTTGGGGTGTCATCTCTCCCGAGCTTTGTAAAATCATGTAATTTTGTAACAGAATGGCAATTCCTTGTGATGTCATAATTATTTCCTCCATATTAAATAAATTTATCTTTAATTGTCCTTAATCTATAACATATCTTTTAATCAAGCCAGCAACATAATTGTTTCAAACGGGGCAGTTTATCAAAACCTTCCTTATTTTCAAAGTCCGCTTCCACAAGTTCAAGAACTTCCAAATGCTCTAAGCTTTCGACAAACTTGAAATCTTTATATGTACCCCCGTGCAGGCGAAGTACTTTAATATTTGGAAATTTTTCCAGTTCAGCTCCTATTGCCTTGGTTGTTTCGGCATACCATTTTTCCCATTCCTCCCAATCGTTGATTCCTGATGAATAATGAATTTCTGATACCGTGTCGCCAAACTTTTTAGCTTTGGCAATGACTTCATCAGATAATTCATGTTCCTCATGCTTGTATGAAATAGGCGATGTAGATAATACATATCCATAGGGATTACGGATTTTACTATATTCATTCTCAATCATCTTATCTACATACTCTTTGATTTGACTGCCATTAAGTACGCAACACTCCCATTCGTCTCCACCCCAGGGAGTTGAAAACGGAACAGGGGGTTCTTCCAGAGATATTTCAATGATTAAGTCACCGTCAACGCTCATCCTAAAATACCTGATCTGTTCCAAATCATCGGAAGTGATTTGCTCTTTTTTAAAAAATTTCTTCAATTCATCTTCCAGCCACTGCAATGAAAGTTTTTGCATTGTTTCTAATAACCCTCCTTCACTTATTTTTTTAATATGTTTCATCATTTTTTTTGCCTGCTATTTCTTCTTCTCCTGCGTTATATCTATGATTGGAACTCTGCAATCCTCCAAGGCTTTCAGCGTCAGTCCTATATTATGCCGGTCATATACAGGCATCCTGACTTCTTTCCCGTTTTTCAGGCGGAAATAAATTTCCTGCACTATAAACCGATACCTAAGAGTTGCCCACGTATAATATACATAAGCGATTTCCCTGATCTGTTCCTTTGGAATGGCAATCGGATCGAGCTTCGGAAGCCCCGTATCTGTTATTGAGCCGATCACGTAGCTTTCCGAAATTACCAGATTATGTTTTTTCATAAACGGCAGACCCTTATTTAAGTCAGCTTGTAACTGTTCCAAAAAATCCTCCCCGACATTTGACAGATATGTATTTGCATTCCTGATCATTTTTTTCCTTTCATCCTTATTTTTAGCCTTGTATCGAACCAAAGCAATGATGCACAAGGGGAGCATTAATATAATGAATATTGATATGAGTCCAATAGCCCAGCCTGCTGCTATTGCTACGCTCTCCGACAAAATTAATAAAATAGCAATCGTATAAGAAGTCCCCCACACCAACAAAACGATAAAAGCAATAATATATACCAGTCGAAAATCCTTCATCTTAAAAAGTATTTCATTAAGCTCCAGCGCCCTCTTATCCTCCGGGTAATACCGATATTGGCTGATGTCAATGGTCTTCTTACTTTTTTGGGCATGTATGGATTTGACCATAACTATGAAAATATCAACTATGATCAATATCAATATTCCATATCGAAACATCTTGCTGTTATAATAATACAAAGACAATATCGATCTGCCGTTCTCAGTCACGCCTATGACCTCATCGGAATTGGTATTAATAAATACATTTCTTTTTATAGAATCGCCATCGTATATCATACCTTTGATCTCATGTTCACCGGCTCTCCCAAACACAGCAAAAGCCGGCGCCCAAAACGACTCTTGCGGGTCATCTTCATACTCCAGCTTGATTTCCCTTGTTGAGTTTCTGTATTCCATTTTAACAGGGACCAGCTCCACACGCTTCTCAACCTCGATATGTACTCCGAATTGTGCCAGCAGGGTAATCACTATAAATCCCAGCCAAATAAAGTTCACAATAAAAATTTCATAATTCTTTTTTATAAAATTCATTTCCAAACAGACTCCCTTGTAATTTTTTTCTAACTTTGACCTGCATATAAAATTTACCCCGATGCAGCCCGTTTTCCAACCTGCATTGCACCAAATGACTATTTTTTTGCACGAAATGACCATAACATTTATAAAATCACCACCGCCCGGAACTTTTCCCGGTCGCAGGAAATGGCAAAGTCGCCGCCATATTTATCCACCACAGTCTTTACGTTCATAAGTCCCACACCGTGCATCTCTCCGTCGGAATCCAAAACAATACCGTCCTTGATCTGCACTTTTTCCGCTACGGGATTCTTTACGGAAAAGATCATCTTTTCGCCCTCCTGCACCAGCTTAATATTTATGACGGCTTTATGTCCCGCCCTCACGACCTTCACGCACTCATGGATGGCGTTGTCCAGCAGGTTGGAAAGCAGGATTACCGTCTCCTCCTCGTCCAGCCGCATCCCGCTCATGTCGCCTACCCTAAAAATCATGGACACCCCCTGCTCCCTCGCGACATGAAACTTCTGGTTCAGGACTGCGTTCACGACAGGATGGTTTGTATTGACCGCCGACATCTCCACGGATATACTCTCCGTCAGCCTCTCCGCAAGCGCGGCAGCAGCCTGCGTATTCCCTTCCTTTAACAGCACCTGCATCGTCCTTATCTGGTTCTTATAATCATGCATCTTCCGTCCCTGCCGCTCATAGACCGCCTGCATATCCCGGTAATGCGCAAGCTGGCTTTCCTTCTTCTGGTTTGTCAGCGCGTTTTCCCTTAACAGCTCCCCCTTATCACGGATGCTCTTCATCAGCGCCATCACAAGGAAGTTTATCATGATCTGCCCCGCCGCGATAAAAAGATAGATTGCCTGCACCTTTTTTTCGTTGATGTAAAAAGAATACATAGGCAGCATGGACGCCATGGTGAACAGCGGCGCCACGCAGAATTTCTGCCATTCCTTATTATTTCTCTTCCCTTTCCATATCCTCTGCAATATAAATAGCAGGAAAACCCAGACCAGCACTATCAGTATGTTTTCGACCTGCAGTGAAAAAAAGTCTATCAAATATAATAGCGGATAATACAGTACAAAAAAGAAAATACACTGCTTTAACTCCATCTTATAAAACACCGCGCAGAATGCTGTGAATACCAAGACTACCAGCGTAATCTTGATTCCCATTGGCCCCAGATATTCCCCCGGAAATGCAGCGACAAAGTTAGCAAGGTACAGAACAATATACCTGCACTTATCCTGCCATCCCTTCCTTTTCCTTTTCATAAACATATCAAAAAAGTATACGATCCCCCACGTCTCTATCGCTATGAGGCATAAAGAAAGTATCCTCATTCCTAGTTCTTCTATTTCCATGATCACTCCGCCCCCTTAAACAACGTGTACTGCCGCTTCACTTCCGGGTACCTTGATTTCGGCACGGATATCTCTTTCCCCGTGGTTAGGATCATGACGTAGCTGCTGATCCTCTCGACGTACTTCATGTTGATGAGGAAGCTCTGGTGTATCCGCACAAAGCCCATCTCCTTCAAGTCCTCTTCCAGCTCATCCATCTTTTTATAAATGCTGAATGTCTTTCCCTGTGTGTAGAACACATTCTTGTGTTTACTCGTTTCAATATAGATGATGTCGTCCGCCTTAAGCCGCATATTCCCCTCCACAAAGTCGAACTCCACCATCCGCTCCTCCTGCCGGATTTCCCAAAGGATATCATCCATACATTCCTGCAAAGTCTGATCCAGATCATCTTTTAAAAGGAAACGGCTCGCCTTCACCTTGTACCCATCCAGCGCATAATTCACATAAGCAGTGACCAGTACGATATGCACCTTCGGGCATTTTGCCTTTATCTGCCTTGCCGTCTCCAAGCCATCCAAGCCATCCATGTTGATGTCAAGAAATACAATGCGGCATTTCCGTATATAATCCATATCCCCGCACAGACTATTCCCGGAACCGTATTCCTTTATTTCAAAATCCTGCCCGTAGGCTTCCAGCAGCGCCTTAAGTGCACCGCGGTCATCCTCCCTGTCATCGCAGATTGCTATCTTCATCGCACCAACCTCCCATTTATTGTACCAAACCATCATTATTACCGCTCATATACTATTTTCCAAGTCATTTCCCATATCAGATTGCCACATTTGTAATTTTAAAATCCCAAAATAAAAAGTCCGGAATAATTGATTTATCAAAGTTTCCAGACTTCTTCAAGTAGCGAGAGGGGGATTTGAAAGTTCTCGTAAAACAAAAAACCAGCAAAGAAAGGAGATTTCTGCACATCGTCATGCTCCTGTATCCAAATTTGCATCCAAAGCTGATATCCTATGTCAAATAAAAGTTAAATCATATTAGTAATGGTATCTACAGGTATATACAATCAGATCATCTCCATCAACTTGATAAACCATTCTGTGTTCATCCGTTATCCGTCTGCTCCACTTTCCGGCTAAGTCATATTTTAACGGCTCCGGTTTCCCAAGTCCTTCAAATGGATTCCTCTTTATGTCTTTCACCAATTCATGAATCCTTTTAACGATCTTTTTGTCCATCTTCTGCCAGTATAGATAATCTTCCCAAGCATTTTCTGTGAAGGATACATTCATAATTTAATCCTCCGCATCAAATTTTATAAGTTTTCCATCTTCGGCCTGCTTAATGGATTCCTTCAGCCATTCATAATTCGCTTTGCTGTCTCTTATATGAAGATTTTCCATCAGATTATCATACTGCTCCTGAGACATAAGCACAACATTCTCATCATTTTTTCTTGTAATGATTGCTATATCAGAATCATGTACCACCCTGTCACACACTTCTTTGAAATTATTCCTTACATTCGAAAAATTTGTTGCTATCATGTCATCACGCTCCTTTAGATATAGTATATTCTATATTTATAGAGTTGTCAATATTTTGTACAATATTCTGTACTATATAATTTCTCAAAAAAAGAAAGGATATTTCCATATCGGCTGCTTTAAAATAAATTTTTGTGCCTTTTTATCAATGCTAATTTTGTAGGTCATCAATCGTCAACCCCGCTTCCTTTATAGCATCTTCAAAAGCGATTGTCTCATGATCCGGAGCATTTAAATATCTTTCTGCCAAACTCTCAAAAAATAATTCGTCCTCTATTTCATCATCAAATTGTATTCCCTTTAACAAATATAAAATTTTTGCCACTTTATATTCAGGAAGTTGATCTATAATCTGTTTTGCCTGTTCTCTTTCACTCATGCAAACACCTTCTTTCATATTGATACCTATATTATATGCAATATTCCCGATTTTTTCAAGCCATTTACCCTTTTAGTTCCCCCATCTGATTACCTTATTGATTTCCTTTTAAATAACCGAAAAAAGAGAAAACCCAGAACACCTTACTTTCAAGGTTTCCAGGCTTCTCTTGAGTAGCGAGAGGGGGATTTGAACCCTCGACACCACGGGTATGAACCGTGTGCTCTAGCCAACTGAGCTATCTCGCCATATATTAAACTAACTTTGCAGGCTGAAAATCAGTGGGGCCTATAGGGCTCGAACCTATGACCCTCTGCTTGTAAGGCAGANNTCCCAGCTGAGCTAAGACCCCAGAATAGCAAAGTAGTTTGTGACCTTATTTTCAACCTGCTTTGCTATTATATCGAATCCCCATAAGATTGTCAACATTTTTTACAGAGAATTATTTTATCGCCGAAAATAACTTCAGCCCGATTTATAAAGAAACAGATCCTTCATTTTGTTCTTCCTGCATGTATTGTTTCATATCTTCCATTACGTCATTAGATTTTCGATAAGATATAACCCAGACAATAATAGCAATGATACAAATTACAATAGTAACCATTTTTGTCTTAACCCTATATTCTGTTGTAAATGGATTAGAAGGAATAATTTCTTGAAAATAAATGATTTTGTCTAACTCCTCTCTTAATTCCTCCGGCGTCAAATCAAGATCATTATTAATTAAATCACGCCGCAATTGCACCATTTGGTTACGATGCTTATAATATTGCGCAAGAACTCTTGTCAGCTTTTCTTCTTCAATTGCATAGCTGGGCTCCGGATTAAGAGGTTCTTTACTATGTATGTCAAACTCCTTCAGGGGTTCTTTTATAAATGGTTTGCGTTTATTGATAATCCATATAATAAATGCCTTTATCGCATAAAATACGAAAAAAGGAAATAAACATAAATATGCTGTTTGAAAGATCAGCCCCATTGTGATTCTGCTTGAAAGAAATAAATAATTACCTGAAATTCCCCTTGGCAGGATATAATCAAACCAAACAATAACCAAAGGCAAAATTATAAGCGATATGCACAGGATTAATTCCCGCCGTACAAGCTCTATACGAAATTGGCAATTCCTTAACTGTCCTTCCGTTTTTGCAATCTCAAATTCAAGATGATCTTTTTCTTCTTTCCATATATATGCATGACGGTCAGTGTACATTTATTCTCCTTCAAAGCTTCCATAAACAAAATTAACCACGGCACAGAGCTTTCAGCTCACCATCCTGCACATTGATCAGGATGGTGTCCCTCGCATGGATCTCATCCGCCAAGATCAGCTTCGCGCTCAATGTCTCCACGGTCTTCTGGATATAACGTTTTAACGGTCTTGCCCCATACACCGGATCATAGCCGTGCTCCGTGATATAGCTTTTGGCGTCCGCCGACAGCTCCACGCTGATCTCCTTATCCAGAAGGCGGCGGTTCAGCTCTTCAATGATCAGATCCACGATACCAGCAATATTATCCTTTGTCAACGGCTTAAACAGGATCACTTCATCCAGACGGTTTAAAAACTCCGGTCTGAAATGCAGCTTCAGTTCCTCCATGACCTCTGTCTGCGCCGCGTCACTGATATTGCCGTTTTCATCTATCCCTTCCAGCAGCGCCGGCGCACCGATATTGGACGTCATGATCAGGATCGTATTCTTAAAATCTACCGTCCTTCCTCTGGAATCCGTGATCCTGCCGTCATCCAGCACTTGAAGAAGCACGTTAAATACATCCGGATGCGCCTTCTCCACTTCGTCAAAAAGCACGACCGAGTAAGGTTTTCTCCGTACCGCCTCCGTCAGCTGTCCGCCTTCATCGTAGCCCACATATCCCGGAGGCGCCCCGATCAGTCTTGCCACGGAATGTTTTTCCATATATTCACTCATATCCAGCCGGACGATATTGGCCTCATCATCAAACAATGTCTGTGCCAACGATTTGGCAAGCTCCGTCTTTCCTACACCGGTCGGGCCTAAGAATAGGAAGGAACCGATCGGCTTCCCCGGATCTTTTATGCCCGCTTTGGAGCGGATGATCGCTTCAGACACCTTGGTCACGCCTTCCTCCTGCCCGATGACACGCTGATGCAGCTGCTCATCCAGATGCAGGATCTTGTTCCGCTCCGATTCGGTGAGCTTCGCCACGGGGATACCGGTCCACCTTGACACGATCCGCGCGATCTCTTCATCAGAGACGCTTTCGTACACCATGGAAGCCTCTTTCTTCTTTACAAGCTCTTCCTCTGACTCCAATTGTTTTTTGAGCGCCGGAAGGGTTCCGTAGGTAAGCTCGCCCGCACGTTCCAGATTACCTTCCCGCTGTGCGATCTGGATCTCGTTATTCACGGATTCAATCTCCTCACGGAGCTTGGACAGCCTTTCCACCGCACCCTTTTCATTTTCCCACTGGGTCTTATCCTTATCAAACTGTTCCTTCGCTTCCGCCAGTTCCTCCTTAAGCGTCTCCAGCCGTTCCTGGCTCAGATGATCTTCTTCCTTTTTTAATGCGGCTACCTCGATCTCCATCTGCATGATACGGCGCTGCATTTCATCCAGCTCCGTCGGCATCGTGTCCAGTTCTGTCTTGATCAGGGCGCATGCCTCATCCACCAGATCGATCGCTTTGTCCGGAAGGAAACGGTCGGAAATATAGCGGTGTGAAAGGATCGCTGCGCTGACCAGCGCATTATCCATGATCTTCACGCCATGGAACACCTCATATCGTTCCTTTAATCCGCGCAGGATGGATATCGTATCCTCCACGGTCGGCTCATCCACCTGCACCGGCTGGAAACGGCGTTCCAGCGCCTTATCCTTCTCCACGTATTTACGGTATTCGTCCAATGTCGTTGCGCCGATACAGTGCAGCTCGCCCCTTGCCAGAAGCGGTTTTAACATATTGCCGGCATCCAGAGAGCCTTCCGTATTGCCTGCTCCCACAATCGTATGCAGCTCATCAATAAAGAGGATGATCTTCCCCTCCGACTTTTTCACTTCGTCCAAAACCGCTTTCAGACGTTCTTCAAATTCAT
>DLOQ01000027.1:288-9132 GCA_002479655.1 Lachnospiraceae bacterium UBA7480 | reverse complement strand
ACGCCCGCCGTCTTGCCGACGCCCGGCTCACCGATCAATACCGGATTATTCTTCGTCTTTCTGGACAGGATGCGGATCACGTTGCGGATCTCGCCGTCCCTACCGATCACCGGATCCAGCTTCTGGTTTCTCGCCCGCTCCACCAGATCCTGCCCGTATTTTTCCAAGGTATCATACGTCGCTTCCGGATTGTCGCTGGTCACCCTCTGATTTCCTCTGACCTGCATCAGCGCATTCAGAAAGCGGTCCCTCGTCAGACCATATTCCTGAAACAGTTTCTTGATCTCTTTATTCGGATGTTTCAGCATCGCAAGAAAAAGGTGCTCCACGGAAACATAATCGTCTCCCATGGCTTTCGCCTCATCCTCCGCGCTGATCAGCACCTTGTTCAGATCCTGCCCTACCATGATCTGTCCGCCCTGTACCTTGACACGTTTTGAAAGAGCCTGCTCCGCCCTTCCGATAAAATGCTCCTTATCGATCTCCATCTTCTCGATCAGCTTTAAGATCAGACTGTCCGGAAGATTCAGCAGCGCGTACAAAAGATGTTCCTGCTCAATTTCCTGATTGCCATATTCATACGCCAGCTTTTCGCAATCTTCCACGGCCTGCATGGAATTTTTCGTAAACTTTGATATATTCATACGCCCACCCTGCCTTTCCATATCCTGCCGCCGGGCATCATTTTGATCCGTTCTGCGGCTTTTGGTTTTATTATTCCACTACTTTACATAAATATATATACCACAAATTGTTAGCCACTTCAATAGGTGAGTGCTAATTTTTTTAAATTTTTTTCTTTATAAAAGAACAGCAGCGCCACTGCAAAAACTTTGCGTGACTGCTGCCGTCTTTTTATATTAAAGTAGTGCAGCCAAAAATAAAAGCCAAAATACCGCACTGCCAATAATACCTTCATGATATTTTATTACCTGTCAACTCATTCGGAAAATAAGGATAGAAATGCAAACATCCCGAAAAAGGCTGATCGCCCTGTCTACCGACTATCCATGTCCAGTACAGAACGCCGAAATCCGTTTCGACAGATCAATGCAGGATTTTCCTTACAACCGTAAATATCATCAAAATAAGAAAACTCCTGTTATTTTTTATATCGGTCATAATTGGGATTTTTTTAACCCTAAAGCACGAATTGACCAAAAAAAGCACCAAATGACTATCAACATTACCATTTACCGCCAAACCATCATCATTAACATAAAACATCATTGTTGACATAAAAACGAAATCAAAATACACAAATAAAATGCAATTAACATCTGTAAATTTTTAAAGAAATATGATAAACTTAAAAAGTCTAAAACATTATAGTGGAATTGAAGAAAGGGGAAAAATAATGAACTACAAGAATTTATCCGATATGCAGCGCGCCAACGGAACAAGCGTCATTGCATATGCGCTTATGAACATTGTTCTGGTGGTCTGCTATCTGATCGAAGTCATCAAAGGCTCCAGAGATATACCATACTATATCATTTTCTGTGCGCTTGCACTGATCCCTCTGATCGCCTGTATCGTGATCTATAAAAAGAATCAGGATTCAACCGTTATTCCTTATCTGATGACCATAGGATTTACTGTATTTTATCTTTATATCCTGTTTACGACCACTTCACCGGTAGCCTATACTTACGGTTTTATGATCGCGGTCTTATTGATCTCATATAACAACGTCCGATTATCTGTCTACTATGTCGCAATCGTCACTCTGGGCAATATCATACAGGTTACGGTCATGGGACTTACAGGCGGAATTGCCAAAGATTCCCTTCCGGATGTTGAGATCCGTATTGGTTCCGTCGTTCTGTTTTCCCTGTTTCTGTATATGGCAACGATCGTATCCGATAAGGTCAACAGGGATCGTCTTGCGCAGATCAATTCCGAAAAAGAGCATACCACGGAAGTGATGCGTCAGATCCTGCAGATCGCGGATCAGATGAGCGCTTCCATCCAGAGCGTTACGGAAAAAATGAGCGTTTTGGAATCTACCGCTGAAAAAACCAAATTTTCCATGCAGGAGGTTGCGCAGGGCAACAATGAGACCGTGGATTCCATACAGATGCAGATGGAACAGACGGAAGAGATCCAACAGAGCATCCAGAGAGTCAGCGAGTCTTCCACTTCCATTATAGAGAATATCAGATCCACCCAGCAGGAGCTGGATGACTCAAAGCACAGCATCGACGATCTGATCCGTTATGTCACGATTTCCAATGAAGCCAACGAAAATGTTTCCAGAGAGCTTGCGGAATTAAATGAATATACGAACCAGATGCAGTCGATCATTGAACTGATCAACAATATCACATCCCAGACAAGTCTGCTTTCCTTAAACGCAAGCATAGAAGCCGCACGCGCCGGAGAAGCCGGAAAAGGTTTTGCCGTCGTTGCTTCCGAGATCTCCAACCTTGCAACGCAGACACAAAACGCTACCGTTGACATCACGACTCTGATCGACAATATTTCCAGTGAGCTTGCATCCGTAGTCAAGGTCATCGAAAATATGATCAAAAATATCCAGGCGCAGAATGACGCCGCCAATAACACGGCAAGAAACTTTGAAGCCATCGCCGTAAAGACGGAAGAAGTTGCCACTGCGGCAGGTCAGATGAACCATATGGTCTATGAATTGGGAAATGCCAATGAAGTCATCGTCAAGGGCATCGAGACCATTTCCGCAGTTACGGAAGAAGTCACCGCACATTCTACGGAAACCCTGAATGTCAGTGAAGCCAACAATACGATCACAATCGAAGTCGGTCAGATCATCAGTGATCTGAACCAGATGGCAAACCGGCTCCGTTCGATGGAGAAGCAGTAAATAATAATATTGTTATTTGCTGTCAGACGATCAAACATTCAAAAATCCCCTGTCCATGACGGGGGATTTTATTTTAATACACTTTCCTTAACAGGAATACCTGTTTACAGTTCTTCCGCCGGTTTCGACTGCGGCTGGCTGCATGTGATCGTCAGGTTGCCGTTCCTGCAGCGGATCGCATCAATCAGCTCCTTTTCCTTTTTCGGATCCTTCAGGACGATCTCATAGCTCAGTTCAAACATACTGCCCAGATCCGTCGTCTTGACCTTGACCAGCTGCGCAGAGATCAGATATTCGTCAAAAATTTCACTAAACACGTCCTCATAGTTCAGATTTTCCGGAATCAATACATTCAGCGTCTTATACTTCCGTCCTGATTCAGCAAAATGAGTCGCATTGATCAGGAAAAATACCAATCCCACAACAGCCACGATACATATGCTGAATGTAAGATATCCCATGCCGTTCGCCAGACCGATCACGATGGAAAAAAACAGCGCCGTCATATCCTTGGAATTGCCCGGCGCCGAGCGGAAACGTAGCAGCGCAAAAGCTCCCATGACTGCAATGGAAGTCCCCAGATTGCCATTGACGATCATGATCACTACCTGAACCAATGCCGGAAGCAGAACCAGCGCCGTAACAAAGTTCTTGGTATAGTGGGATCGATACATATAGATCAGGGCGATGATAAAGCCACAGGCAATGGACGCCCCCGTGCAGAGCAGAAGATCCGAAATGCTCATCAGACCTTCCGCCTCATTCAGTACGCTTGTAAACATATTGTTCTCCTCGTTGTTCTTTATTTTTATTATAATATCTATAATACCGTTTCTCTGGTTTACATAACTCTTTATTTACTCAATCATATTATGGATTTGATGATTCTTCTCCTTATAGACGCTACCATACTTAGAAAAAGAATTAGGGTAGATCTGCAGCTCCGATAACAGCGATACAAACCATTTCGGCAGAGCGACCGGCGCTTTCAGTTCCAAAACCCTGATATCTTCATCAAAGAGCGGCTCACCCTCATCTCCCGCCAAAAGATCAAGTTCTTCCTCCCGGCTCCTGATCCTGCGGTCTATCGTAAATCTGACATTATCATGTCCCACCAGATCATATGCCTCTCTGTCATATGCCAGAAATAAACTGGGCTGAAGCGGGTAAAAATGAAGCGCGTAATCGATCTCTTTTAAAATCTGGCAGTCATATTCCGCAGGATAGACGCCCAGCTCCAGATATTCTCTCGCCGTATGCATCGGCATCTCCGCCCTGCGCTTATAAACCGTGCCCTTCCACTTCTTTTTCAGTTCCAGATAGACACCGGAATCCTCTGTGGGAACGCCGTAACTTCTCAACCGCAGCTTTTCCTTATACATCGGTTTATCAATGGAACGGCGCACCAGCTCATGAAACTCCGTATCATAATAAATATTGCAGACCGTATGCAGACCGTATGCATCCATGACCGCGCGGTCCCCCAATTCGGCAAACAATTCATGCGCCTGTTCTTTTGTCAGAAGATATTTTTTCTCCACCCGCTTAAATGTGCCGCCCATATCCTATGTCACATCCAATCCCTTCCGGTAATCATATTACAAGAAAAGAGGGGATACTCCCATTAGGGAAGCATCCCCTTTTTGATTTTTGGTTTCTATATCGCCGACACCATCGGTATCGTATCCGCGCTAAATCTTGTCATTGTTCTCATCTGGTTCATAATATCCTGATAATTAACCGCATCCGGCTGCTTCACCAGACGATCCTTTGTCTCTCCCTGCAATGGCTGCTGCTGCGTCTTCTCTACAACCGCAGTCGTATCTCCATAAGCAGTCTCCTGACCGATCTTTTTCACCGGTTGCAGGCTTCTCGGATTGCCATATACTGCAGAAACCCTATAATTTTGTAATCCAAACGAACCTATACCGCCAATCCGCATATTCCATCTGCTCCTTTGCTCTCAATCACTAATTTGCTTTTTAGTCATTTTATCACAATATTTTAACTATGCCAAGTGCTATTCTAAAATTACCGGGAAGAGATCATCTCTTCCAAAGCATCTCTGATTTCTTCCCCAAAATCAATGCTTTCCTGCATTCCGCCTCCCTGCATAATATACTGCTCCAATTTATAAAGATACATATCCCTGATCTCCGTATCATAAGCAGTCAGGTAATCGCCTGACATATCCTCTGCCAGCGGCCGGTATACCTGAAATAGATCCTGACTCTGATTACACAGGTAAGCACACTTCCCATATCCAAGAGAACCGGCAGCAACCAATGCCTCCCTGTTGTTCACAAAGTCGCCATCCGCAGCCATCGCCGTCATTGCATCTACGTCACAGCACAGCGTCCTGATGATATCCGCGGCAAAGCTGACATCTGAACAACCTACGGTTGCGGCCAATCCATTGCCGCCCCATTGAAAGTCCACCGGACCCTTTACGATGACCGTATTATTCAGCCAGCTGTCTGTCAGGACGTATCCGGTAAACCACGGCGAACCGGCATATACAATTGCGGCAGATGTCCGGATGCCATCTCCATCCATGGCATCCATCCAATCTGAGGTCCATTTCTCAGCGCCAAGAGTATACTTCTCAAATCCCAAGGAAAGCCGCATCATCTGACCAATCTGTGCCGCATCCGCCGGTTTTCCGTTCTTATCTACCCATGAAAAATCCTGTCCGGGCATTGCAGTTCCTCCATAAAGCTCCCCATATCCCGGCAGCAGGGTAACCATTCCTCCGGACTTCATATAAACCATTCTCGCCGCCGCCATCATTTTTTTCCAGTCGCAAAAATAGCGGTCATGCAACTCCGCAGCATTACTCGTCCCCAAATATTCCTCCGCAAGATCCGCACGAACCTGTAATGCCCCCGGCGAAGCAACGCAGTAAAACGTCCTGATCGCCCCCTGAGCATCTGTCCCATTTTCAATGGTGTAAGGGAACATATTACTCATGTCCGTCTCTGTGGTCCCAAGATCTTCTGCGGATAAAAGCGCCCCCGTCTCCATGATCCCGATAGCATAATCCGGCTCCAGAAAGATAAGATCCGGATAAAGCGAATCATCCGGTTCTGACAGGATCTCTTCCAGATCCGTCAGAAATTCATTGTAATCATAATAGGAAACAAAAGTAATACGATCCAGAATATCGCTTTGTCCTGCTGCATAGATATCCGTAATCCATGTCTCAATCAACGAACTTCTGTACCAGATCACAAAATCGCCGTCTCCGCTGATTATGGCACTCGTTAGATTCGCTCCCATCGCAGTGATCTTGCTAAACCCGAAAAGAAGGACTGCCAGCACTGCCGGCAGACTTCTTTTCCAATTGATTTTTTTATTACTTCTTCTATTCATATGTACGAATCCTCTCACATAAGTTCCGACTTATGATCTGCCACACAATCAATATAGGATCCATCAGTTGTCGCTTACGCTGTAATTCGGCGCTTCCTTTGTGATATGGATATCATGCGGATGGCTTTCCTTTAAGGAAGCAGCGGAAATCTTGACAAACTTGCCATTCTCTTTCAGTTCTTCAATCGTAGCCGCGCCGCAATAGCCCATACCGGCCCTGAGACCGCCCATCAACTGAAATACCGTGTCCTCCACGATCCCTTTATAAGCCACACGCCCTTCGACACCTTCCGGCACCAGCTTCTTGGCATTCTCCTGAAAATATCTGTCTTTGCTTCCGTTTTCCATAGCGGAGATGGAACCCATACCACGATATACCTTATACTTTCTCCCCTGGAACAGCTCAAATGTTCCCGGGCTCTCGTCACAACCCGCAAAGATGCTTCCCATCATGCAGACGTTACCGCCTGCCGCAATCGCTTTTGTGATATCTCCGGAATATTTGATACCGCCATCGGCAATGATTGGGATCCCATATTCCTTTGCCACTTCATAAGCGTCCATGATCGCTGTAATCTGAGGCACGCCGATGCCTGCGACCACACGCGTCGTACAGATGGAACCAGGTCCGATACCCACTTTGACTGCGTCCGCTCCGGCTTCGATCAATGCCTTCGTTCCTTCCCCTGTCGCCACATTACCGGCGATCAACTGCATCTCGGGATATTTTTCCTTGATGGAACGGAGCACACCGACCACACCTTTTGAATGGCCATGTGCGGTGTCGACAACAATAGCGTCAACTCCGGCCTCAACCAGAGCGTCGACACGCTCCATAGTGTCGTTGGTAACACCCACACCGGCAGCTACGCGCAGACGGCCGAAGCTGTCCTTACAAGCATTGGGCTTATCCTTAGCTTTGGTAATATCTTTATAGGTAACAAGACCGATAAGACGGTTGTCGCTGTCAACAACAGGAAGTTTCTCGATTTTGTGACGCTGGAGAATATCAGCAGCCACTTCGAGATTGGTAGACTGGTTGGTAACCACCAGATTTTCTTTGGTCATCACCTCGTCGATGAGACGATTCTGATCGCGCTCAAAACGCAGGTCGCGGTTAGTGACAATGCCCACGAGCTTCTTGTCGTCATCAACAACGGGTATTCCACCGATGTGATATTCCTCCATGATGGCGAGGGCATCGGCCACCGTGCTACCACGTTTTATAGTTACCGGATCATAGATCATGCCGTTTTCAGCACGCTTAACGGCATGCACCTGACGCGCCTGCTCGGCAATACTCATATTTTTATGAATCACTCCGATACCTCCCTCACGGGCGATGGCAATTGCCATACGGCTTTCGGTAACCGTGTCCATCGCTGCCGACACAAACGGCACATTAAGGGTTATTCTACGGGAGAAACGGGTGGTAAGATCCACTTCGCGGGGCAATACCTCCGAATAAGCGGGAATCAAAAGAACGTCATCAAAAGTGAGACCGTCCATTTTAACTCTATCTTCGATAAATGACATAGGGGAATATGATGTTTCGGATTTATTGCACGCAAAGTTACGCATTTTTTTGCACATAGCCCTTACTGCGGCTTGCTTTTTTGGCTTATCGTTGCTAATTTTGCCGAAAATACATTCTTCATACCATAATCCGACTTCAACTCAATGATGATTCTCTACCGCATATATCAGTTTGTAATAATGCTGCCGATAATGCTTGTGGCAACCATAATCACCGCCCTGACAACCATAATCGCCTCGGCTCTCGGCGGAGGAAAGTGGTGGGGCTACTGGCCTGAGGTCTACTGGTCGCGCCTGTTCTGTCTCCTTGCTTTTGTAAGAGTAAAGGTGAAGGGTCGCGACAACATTAATCCCTCGACGAGCTATGTGTTTGTGTGTAATCACCAGAGCGCCTACGACATTTTTTCCATCTACGGACATCTGGGCCACAATTTCAGGTGGATGATGAAAGAATCGCTGCGTAAGATTCCCTTTGTCGGCTATGCTTGCGCCGCATCTAAACAGGTGTTTGTAAACAACAACTCGATTGCGGGAATAAAGCAGACGATTGCAGGAGCCGAAGAGAACCTGCGCCACGGGATGTCGATGGTAATTTTTCCCGAAGGTGCGCGCACGTGGAACGGACGAATGAGGCCGTTTAAAAAGGGTGCATTCCTTTTAGCCAAGGAGTTTAACCTGCCGATAGTGCCGATTACGATCGACGGCGCGTTTGACGTTATGCCGCGTTTCCGCAAGATTCCCCGCCCGGGAGTAATCCGGCTGACAATTCATCCCGCAATTTTTCCTCCCGAAGGAGGCTATCGCCGCGACGAACTGATGAACACTACTTATCAGATTATCGAATCTTCACTCCCGCCTCGCGACTGAACATTAGCGCTGACCGATTGTTGACATTTTAGAGTCGGAAGCTGATTCGCCGGTTGACATTTTGTCACGTGACAGTGTCACCACGGCGGTTTGGCACGAAAAATGCTGTTACAGTTACGGAATATTTCAACCAAAACAATATAAACTTCATAAAGCAATGAATATCAAACCACTTGCAGATCGTGTTCTCATCGAACCGACTCCTGCCGAAGAAGTTACCATGGCAG
>DLOQ01000027.1:0-170 GCA_002479655.1 Lachnospiraceae bacterium UBA7480 | reverse complement strand
GAGAAATATCTCATCATGCGTCAGAGCGATGTCCTCGCTATCGTAGGTTAATGCTCCGACAATAAACTAATTCAAATAAAGCTATGGCTAAAGAAATAAAATTCAACATCAAAGCTCGCGAAGAGCTGAAAAAAGGTGTCGACGCTCTCGCCGACGCCGTCAAAGTGACC
>DLOQ01000090.1:8375-14860 GCA_002479655.1 Lachnospiraceae bacterium UBA7480 | reverse complement strand
GTCAATGCTGCACAATAAAATGTCTGTTATTGAGAGTTTCATAATCCTTTATCTGATTTTTGTTTTTCTCTTTTAAAGTTTCATGGGCATCTTTTTGATTTGGGTTTTCTTTTAAAGTTTTCCAATTATCTTTTTTATTTTATGTTTTTGCCTGCATTTTCTGCTATAATAAATCCCGTATCTCTTTTCGATACAGCTGTGCTTTTTCTTGTTATAGTTCGGTCAAAAAGCAAGCATACTACATACTGATGGAAGCACTGATGAAATCACCGCTTCCTAATAAAAACACAACAACCAAAAATAGAAGGAAACGGATAAAACATCATGAAACATCTTATCTCCATTGGAATCATCACCGCGGTCTGTTTTGCCGGTGAATTATTACACTTTCTGCTGCCGCTGCCGATTCCCGCAAGCATTTATGGTCTGCTTCTTATGCTGATGCTTCTTCTTACCGGGCTCGTGAAGATGCATCAGGTAGAACTGACCTCCAATTTCTTTTTGACGATCATGCCGCTGCTCTTTATAGAGCCCGCGGTAAAACTGATGACCTCCCTTCCGACGCTGAAGGGAAATATCCTGACCATTCTGTTCCTCTGCCTTGCCTCTACGATCGTCGTGACCATTGTTACGGGAATGACGGCAGAGAAGATCTGCGCCTGCGGAAAGTCCAAAGTGCAGGAAAGCATGCCGGAGATAAAAGAAAAAAAGCAGCGCAAGCTATCTGAGACATATCAGAAAAACAACACCGTCAAGACAAGGGAGAACAGGCATGAATAAAAATCTTAACGAGATCCTTCAGCAGTCCACATATTTTGGAACCTTTATCAGCATTTTCTTTTATTGGATCGGCTGTTACCTGCAGAAAAAATTGAAAAAACCGTTTCTCAATCCTCTGCTGGTAGCTCTTGTACTGATCATTGCCTTACTGCGCTTTCTGCAAGTCGATTATGAAACGTATCAGCTCAGCGCCAAATATATTACTTTTTTTCTTACGCCCGCAACCGTCTGCCTTGCAGTCCCCTTATATAAACAGCTGACGCTCTTAAAAAAGAATCTGGCTGCTATTTTGATCGCCGTCCTTGCCGGCTGCATCTCCCACCTGATCGTAGTCGCCGGACTCAGCTTCCTGTTTCATTGGAACAGGGATTTCCTATTTTCCTTCCTGCCCAAATCCGTCACCACGCCGATCGCTTTAGGGATCTGCAATGAGACCGGCGGCATGGAAGAGCTCACCATCATCGGCGTCACGATCGCGGGACTGAGCGGCTCCATCCTTGGCCCCGCCCTGTTAAAACTCTTTCACATCAAAAATCCGATTGCGCAGGGACTTGCGCTCGGCACGGCCTCCCATGCAATCGGGACATCCAAAGCGGTAGAACTAGGCGAAATTCAGGCTGCCGTCAGCTCCGTAGCCATCGTGATCACCGGCATTATGACGGTTGTTCTCATACCGCTATATATCCGTCTTTTTCTCCCATAGATTTTCTTAATTATTGAAAATTGGGATTTTGGTGTCAAAAGATACCTTTAAGGAAATTAAATGGCAAGTTGCACAAATAATGATCTGTGCATGTACCGCAATTCCATAATACTTCTTAATTTGTGGCACTATGTCAGATTAATGTCCTTTTTTCCAATCAGAAAATCCACTATGTTGATGTGTGAAATACCATTTCTGGAAAAATCTAATCTGTCCATTGAAAGTACATATTTAGGAGACGCATCACTGATCGGCTTAAATGCACCAAATTTCCTTTCTATTGTCTGATTACTGCTTAAATAATATGCTACCTGAATGAAGTATTTCTTTTTCCCACTTATAACGACAAAAGCAATCTCTCCCTTACATGTCTTGCCCACAAAAATCTCATAGTCTCTCGACACCCGTTCAATGTATATAATGTTTTCAAGAAAAAATGTATCTTCAATGTTTACAAGATTCAGTATATCCTTCTCTTTTTATGAACATATCATACGCCTCCTTGATGAATGGACTGTTAATATTATGCCACAAATCTGAATTTTTCAAGATTTGTGGCACATTTTTATTTTATTTGTGTCATTTCAAGGCTGTTTCAGAAATGGTATAGTAGTGGTATAGTAAGCGCTATTTTGAGCCGTGAAAGCATTTACGGGTTTTCTGAGGTTTCCGCAATCTTACCCACCGGAAACTAAGACACTCTGAGTGCCAAAGTTACCTCTCCTAGTGCAGGCAATATTTCTATCATTAAGTAATGCCCCAAACTCCGGGTTGAGACATCATATCAAATTGTGGTACGTAAATCAGAGAGGATTATGGGATTTTGTATAAAAATACTGCCAAACCTAGAAGCATACCATAAATTTGCTTACTAACAAGTATTTTTCTCACAAAATATTAACAATTCAATTTTTAAACCGCAATTCACTCCTATTAAAATTTTTCACTAAAAGTTGCAATACATTTTTACGGCACTTCTTCACAATAATCATAAAAAAGTTTATTTCTCTGAATGTCATCATTTATCAGCGAAACATGCTTTCCTTTATCCTCGTTTACATAACTTTCTATATGCTTAATAATACTAACAATATTGCCGCATTTCACATAAGCATATTCCCTGCTAATTTCACTATTATTAATATCCATCCAGCATGCGCCTCCGCATATGTCTTTCACAATACAACCTGCACACCGCTTACATATACTACAGGAAGTAGAATTCGGATGGCGTCTGCTGTTATCACATTCCGAAATGTGACCGATTTTATACTCCTGCTCAAAAACAGAATCCACGCAGGGGAAGATATTTCCATCAATATCAATCGTAAAGTGTGTGGAATTGGCACCGCAGCGCACCTTTTCACACTTTAAGTTCATCGCCAAATCACGATAAATCAAATTGAAAATAGGTAAAGACATAACAACACCTGCTTTTAGACTGGAATACCAAAAATCAATTACTCTGCACATTTGCTCATTGTAAGACTCGCTAAATGGTATATATGTATCCAAGGCATAATCTGTATCACATGTCTGCCAATAAATACCATCAAAGCAGTTCATTAAACCAATTATGGAATAATCTATATAGTCTATAGCATCTGATATTGTCAATCGGGCATATACCTTCGTATTATTTGTTATTTCACCTGTTTTCTGATTATTTTTTAAATCTATAATATTTCTGTAATTTATAATGTTTTTAACATTATTGAGCACTATGCGATAGGTTCCACGCCCCCTGAATTTATCGTGAGGCACTTCACATCCGTCAATAGATATCATTATCATATCAAACAGCGAAAGTTCTTCCTGCGTTAGTCTATCTAACAAAGTGCCGTTTGTCTGAATCCCGAACTTTATATTATCGGAGCTGAAAAAATGTATAACTTCAATAATAAAATCAATATTCAACAGTGGTTCTCCGCCATAGAACACAATACATTTCTCTCCCTCAAAACCCGACAGGTACCTCTTTAAATGATTCAAATCATAATGTGCTTTTTGTCTGGACGATTTATCCTGCGCACAGTATTTGCAGTTCAAATTACATTCTCTCGTGGTGTATAAATCAAAAAAGTACATAGTCGTTTTATATCTCCTTTAGTTTCCTTATTAATTCTCCCCCTGATATAAAATCTTTTCTCCGGATAAAAAACCCCAGTGTTTTGAGGTACTCTATGATAATATTACAATACTCACCTGCAACTTCCGTCATGGTATATACCTTTTTCTGTGGCAGTAAATCTATGATTCTGATTGCAGCCAGCACTCCGCAGACCACTTGCCAGCTTGTACCATTAACACCATATTTCTTATAACATTCCTGATGGTCCGCCCAATTATAATAATAGTGAAGCGGTTCTTCCGGTTTCTCTTCATTACGAAGCAGAATACCTACACAGTCTCCCCCGGTTATATCATGGCAAACCGAAATATTTTTCACCATCCGTTTTGTTATCTGAGGAGAATGGCTGCAAAAATAGTCACGAATTCTGTTCGGCGGCGAATACAGAAACGCCGACAATAGGCATTTTGCATTACTCTGCGCCATGGACAAAATTTCCTCATGGGGAACAAGATTAAATCTGCGAAGAACGGATTGGAAAGATTCCTCCAACAAAATCTGATTCGCCTTCTTTTCCAACGGGATTATCTTTTTATTATAATAAAACGTATTATCAACGCAAAATTCATTATAAAACGAAAGTGGAGACCAAGTATTGAATATCATATCGGAAACGGGATTATCTGCACTATCAAATTCCAATTCAATCACGGAATGATAATAATCCGGTTTATATTTACTGTATATTACTTCTATAATGCCCGGATTCATACCGGCTCCAAGAATCGCTTTTACATCTGGCTTCAAATTTTTGAATGTATCAAAAGATCTTAAGACATTCTCTCCCTGTATTGTATTATCAACTTCTATTCCCGTATCAATATAATTGAAACCATATTTGCTACACAGCAACAATATTTTATCTGAGGGAGCACCGGTTAAATTTATCAGGATATCTGTGGAGTTATCANNTCCCCCATCCAGATATTCCTCAATGGAACAGTTAAGCGTACTGTCAATATATGTAAATTTCAAATCCATATGACAGCTTTGCACTACCTTTTGCAGGGCTTTTCCAATATTACCACAACCTGCAACCAATATTTTTTTCATTATGAGTTCTCCTTTTTGTTGAAAAGTAAATACAACCGCACATACCCTTCTTTCTAAAATACATACTCCGTGGATTCATTTACTGCCAAATTTACCGCGTACAAATCTTTCATTTGATTTCTAAAATCACAGAAATAAACTCCTGTTTTATCGAACCCCCTGTCGTTCATCATATCACTCGGAATAATGTAGGTAGCTCCTTTTTCATATTCATTTCCTTCAAAATATTCCCTGATATCACTGAAGACAAGCAAACCTGCGCTTGTAATACTTCCTCCGTATCCCCGGTTTTCTACACAGATTGTTTTGATGTCCGGATGTTTCTTCTGAAAATAACTCTGTGTGGATTTCGTACTGACAACTGTAAAATCATTATAACGCTTTCTTAAACGCTCTATACTTTGGTCAATCACATCACAGTGTTCTTTATATAAAACACTCTTCATATCCGTTTCGTTATCTAAATACTGGACTTCATTATAGAAATCATCATCGTAAAGCTGGTAAATTTTTTCAAGCGCATCATAATGCGTTTCCTGACATTTTAGAGCAAACTCTTTTGCAAATTGATTGGAAAACTTAGTATAGTGAATCTTATAGATACACATATTTCCCCTGTTTTTATAACTTTTCAATGTTTCAACATCTTTGCAGAGCAGTTCTATATCGCCAAAATATTTTAAATAACTGAAACTGATGGGTATTTCACTTAAAAAATTTTTCATCCGCTCTACATTATTTATACTCATAATCTGATTCCGGAAATTGCTGTCAAAAGTATTGACTGAAAGACAAATCTTCAGATTATGAACCTTTTTCAGCTCTTCAATTATTTCATCGGTCGCATAAACGGCAGAAGTATCAAAATGAATGGTTACATCAGGATATCTTTCATTTATTCTCTTTAAAAAATAAATAAAATCCGGATGTGCCATTGGCTCATTCCAATACATCCTAAATCCACCCCCGATAATAATCTCAGGGCACTTAAACGGATTGACAAAATCAAGTGCATCTTCAAATTCATCCCTAGATACAAAGGGAATCCTCATCAGTGAACCGGGGAAGTCATTATTATTAAAGCAAAACCGACATCCAATTTTGCAAACAGAACCCAACTCTATCGTATAAGGATCGATTCCTTCCGAGGCGGCATTTAATAACCATTTTTTGTATTGTTTCCGATTTAAATTTTCAATACATTCCATAATTCTCCTCCTTATATGGTTTCACTCTCAGTATTTCAGATAGCTAAAAATCTACAATTGAAAAACATTCATTCGCAAAATACATACCTAATAATACCCATTATCCTATTTGTATTATTAAATATTCCTCATATACAATCTTCTATATATTTTTTATTTATTATACATTATTTTCATTTATCTGTAAATAAAATTTACTTATTTTAGGATAAACTTATAGCCCCTATTAACAATTAACACACTTTGATATACTCCATCATTTTCAGCATGAAGTCCGTATTTATTTCCAACAAAGGCTATGCTCCATCTGTATATTCTATAAATTTCTCTACTTGGTAGCTTTCCCGTAAAACTATAAATAATTGGCAAAGTATTATACGCCCAATTTCAACAGCATATGCAGAAAATTTAGCAGGACTCCAAACAATCTGGCAAAACCATACTTTTTGGNNCCTCGACCGCCAATCACTATGCTATCAGCGGTATCCCAAAGCGCAAAAAAAGGAGCCCACCAACTACTCCGGCGAGCCCCTCCAAGCCCGAAATCTCTTGGTTTCAAGCCATTTCTATACACTTTTGCCAAATCGTTCAAAATTCCTATGGCATCAAT
>DLOQ01000090.1:203-8284 GCA_002479655.1 Lachnospiraceae bacterium UBA7480 | reverse complement strand
TTTCAACTGTAATTTTGTTTGCTTTTCAATATTTTTGTACATGATTCATTTTCCTTCCTAATCATCAATATATACGCATCTGAATTTTTAGTTTGCTCTTTGCACTCTTCCTCGGTATTTTAACATAAATCTGCGCATTACGATATAGGGAATGCAGTCCGGAATTTTATCAAATCAGAGTGTATGTATTCTTATCCATCTTATTAATCCGCTTTCCTCTTCAAATTTCTGGTATATTTGCAGCCAGTGATCTTATAATTGCTGCAACCTAAGAAGTCTCCATAGGGTCCCGACTTTTTCTGCAATCTTGCGCCGCAGACAGGACAGGTAAACCGTTCCTGCCCAAGCTCCTCGCCATATTGAGACCTTATTTCTTTTACAAAAGCAGATTCCTGATTTTCCACCGTGAGAAGAAAAACTTTCTTTTTGGCCCTTGTCAAAGCCACATAGAACAATCTCCTCTCCTCAGCGTCAGGGTACTGGTCGCACTTTTCAAGTAAAAGCTGCAATATGGGAGCATCCTGAATCTTGCTAGGGAAGCCCATTCTGGCGTTCCTGTTGTTGATGATAAAAATATAATCTGCCTGAAGACCCTTGGATTTGTGGGCGGTGACAAAGTACATCTGCAGATCCGGCCGGTTACGGTACTTTACCTTTACCTGTCCCCTGACGTTGTCATACCGGCAGGTAAGCAGGTCGTTAGCCTTTAGCAGATTGGCATCAAAAGTATATCTCCCTATAAAAAATATGCTGCTCTTTTGGGGGAAATCGTCCAGTTTTTCTAACATGAACTGTATGGCATACTTGTCCGTATAGGCGTTAATTTCTTCCATGGGAAACCCAGCGGTATCCTGCTTTCCCTTGATGGACTTTCTCATCTGAGCTGAATTTCGCATAATGAAACTGCCGCTGATCTCCGCCAGTTTCTGCGTGAAACGATAAGTGGTCTCTATTCTGCTGGTCTCCGCAACGCCCCAATAGCGTTGAAAATTCAAGATAAACCCAATATCGCTGCCCGCAAAGCGATAGATGCTTTGCCAGTCATCTCCCACACAGAACAGCGCATAGTCGGCGCATTTTCTCATCCTGTCAAGCAGAACATATCGGGCCTGGGAAATATCCTGATACTCATCCACTATCACATATTTATAAGGATTCACATATTTTCCCTCTTCCACATACCCTGTAGCCATGTGAATCATATCGTTGAAATCTATTTCTCCCCGCTCTTTCAGACAGGAATTATATGCTTCAAAAATCGGTTCCACCAGCGACAGAATGAGAGCATTGGAGCGGGCATGAATGCCGCAGTTCATCTGGCGCACCATGGGAATTGTGTAGCCATTACTCTTGATCAGATTGATTACCGTTTCCAGCAGGGTCACCACTCCATCAAGCACAGCATCTCCGTTGGACGAAGCCTGCTCCCACAATTCCTGCGCGTTCTTGGGCGACAGTGTCACCCCATGATCTGCCAACTTCTGTTTAAGATTATTCAGCAGTGTCCCCTCCATCCTCTCATAGGCGAAACACTCCACCATAATAGTCCTATTCTCCCGATGTGTCCGGCGTTTCCAGTCCATAGATGCCTGATAGACCTGAGAGGCAGTCATCCCATGAGAACCCCGAAAATAGGAGGGCACTTCACCGCTTTTGTTGATACCAAAATACTCGATGTAAATATCATAATCCGGCAGATAGAAATCCGGCAAGTACTGCCCATATTCGGCGGTGCGGGTATCAATCTTATAGGGATGCTCATAAATATATGAAACATTGTTCTGCGCTAGGAAATTCGCGATTTCCATCTCGCCATAGCTTTTTACCGTTGCATTGTCCAGTGTAGTAGGTGGATTTAGCTGCAAATATTCCTGATATTCCTCCATGTCATGAAAATCAAACTCAGATCTAGCCAGAATGCGGTGATTCAGCAGATATGAACTCAGCAACATCAAATATCTCTCAGAACGCATCTGCAGCCGCAGCTGCTCGGTAATAAATTTACGCATATTTTGTGGAAAAATCTTCGGGACAATCCCCTCAACCTGCGTAATGATATTCATCCCCAGCTTGTGAAAGGTAAATGCGTCTATGTGGCAGCCGGTCTCTTGGTCAATTCGTTGGCTCATCTCCGCCGCAGAGGCATTGGTAAAGGACAATACCAGAATGTCCTCAGGTCTGCTCTGCCCCGACTTAATCAGGTACTTAATTTTCCCCACAATCGTGGTGGTCTTTCCCGTGCCTGCACCTGCAAGTACCAGATGGTTGTGGGCCTCCGTAACAATACATGCCATCTGCTGCTTGTCCAGCTCCCTGCCCTCCACCTTATCGATCAACGCATAGGCATCTTGTATCTTCATCTGAAGAACCCGCTCATTATGATGCTCAATCTGCTGCTTCAGCGCTCCGGCAGCCTGCCGCAGCTTTGCCTGCTTGTCCGACAATTCCCCAAAGCGGACCGCTCCTCTGGCTTTCTGCACATCGGGGTTTGTCAGAAGATGCGAATTATGGGCATACCACTGCGCCTCTTTTTCCGGCGCTATGACAGATTGCGAATCGGCAAACAGCCCATATATCTCCTGCATGGCATGATCCATTTGATCAATATACTGATTGCAGGCAGCATTTCTGGCTTCTCTCTTCTGTCTGTATTGATTGATGATCTTTTGTATAAATCCCATTGCTGTCATCCTTATCTTTGGATTGCACTAAAGTATTTTATATAACCCACAATTTCGATTGGCTTTTGCTTGAGATAAAGTTCCTGCTTCCCCGCACATTTATAAATAGCTGCAAGAAGTCCAAGTATCATTTGTCTGCCATGCTGCCATAGCAATCCGAGAGGCAGAACTGTGATTCAAACAATCCAACCTTTCGGAAATCCTTGTTCATTTCAACATTTTTTCGTATCCTTATTTCTCTACCATTGACACTAATATTACGCACTCAACATGATTTGTATTCAAAAATGTATCTGCAGTTTTCAGATTTTAGAATGCAATATCTTAATTAATGATAGTTAACATTCCTCTTTCTTTCCATCTTTCATTTTTACTATTAATTTTTGTATACGCTATCACATTGAAAAACATCTCTACCTGTCATGCCTATACTTCGATAGCTTGTACCATTTTTTTATGTAGGGATCCTCAAGTAATGAAGGATTCGCCTCTACCAACTTAACAAATAAGGCTGTCAGTCCATCCCAATCTTCCAATTTCCCTATCTCATGTGGCTTCCAATTTAACTGTTCCAGTATCCAATTACTCTTGATGGAATTATGCAGCATCGATGTTGTAGTCCAGTTATCTTCAGAATCAGTACCACCAAGTGAAATGGGATAAATGTGGTCTACTGTAGGAACATATTCCCCATATGCGTTATGACATTTTTTCATTTTCCAATGTGCATGATACGAAAAAAGATTGGACATATAAAAAGAAAAAACTTTAAGCAATCCCGGATTCAGTAATTTTTAGCCACTATAACGGTCAATAAATCCATTTTTCTTAACTGCACCATCTTCTGCTTATCTGTATAATTCCTTCCCACAGAAGTTAATATTTTGAATGGATATTCAGCCTGTATCAATTCTTTAGCAAAATCTATTCTTCCTTCAAAAATTTTTCTTGCCGCCTTTTCCAGTGTGTCAATTTTATGCATAAAAGAATCATCCCAATCTACAAGAATCTTGAGCATCCAAAATATCTATGCCCCTTATATTAGACCGAATTCACCTCTCCCCCTCCATCAGCGGTGCGCAGGTATCAGCACACCAGAGCCGGATAGGATATTTTTTGCTTTCTTATGATCCTCATCGAGCATATCTACGACCTTAAAGTACTCATCAATCTCAGCCTGCGCTTCTTCCTCAGATAGATCAAAATGCGCCATGAGCAGGTGTAGGACTGTCTCAATCGTACAATCCTGTGAAAATTTGTCCCGTATCAAGTCCATTGGCTCCATACATTCGTTTCCACTTCCCATAAAACCATCCATCAACTGCACGACCGCATCACACGTCTCCTCATACGCAATACCCTCAGCATATTCAAAATCCTTTTGATAGTTATCCCACTGTCTCCGCATAATCTCACTGTTCCTAACAGTATCCATAATTCTACGATACTCCTTAATTACTGCCCTTGAACCACGTTTCTCCGTTGTTGCGTTCAATGCTGCCTTTAATGCATTGGGTTCAATGTTTGAATATTGCAGCTTAGCTAATATGTAGATATCGTAATAATCCCTTGGTCTTGTATTCTGGTCACCTCTACTTATTACCGTTTCCAATTTCTCCGCCATTATTGTTTCTAAATTGTAAGCCAGCACCGAAATACTTCTGTCTTCCAAAAGGAGTTTGAACTGATATTCAATCTCTTTGGGCGTTATCTTATCACCCGTGGTAATATCCAATTTCAAAGGAACTGCCATTGGTGGATAATTTGCAGACAGAGAAACACGATACCCGGTATATACATCGCCCTCTCGGATTTCTCCGATGANNCACGATATCCTGTATATTCATCTCCCTCACGAATCTCTCCAATACTGCGAAAACTAAATGTCACATCATCAGCTAATTCTATTTTACAGATTTCCTCAAACATGTCCCGGACAGTCTGTTCATTTACAGGCAGTTCCTTTATTGTCGCATCCATATCCATAGTTGCTCTGGTGTCAAACCCCACCATTGCAGCAATCAAAAATCCACCTTTCAAGATAAAATTCTGTTGATATTTTGAAACAGATATTCGTTCTAACAATCTCTCTAACATAAAATTCTGCATTACAAGCTGTGCTGATATATGTTTCTTTTTTGCAATATTTTTAATGATTGCCTTTAGCTGCATTGCATTCTTCATAACAGCACCTCCAGATACGATCTGAGCTTTGTTTCAACCTTTAATATTTTTGCATACTCTGACAAAATTGGAATGTTTTTATTAGATCTTGTTGTATAATGTTTAAATGCTTCCGTCACCACCTGAATATCCACACGGCTGTGAGATCTTAAAATATCACAAAGCGTGCGCTCTACACTATAAGCTCTTACTGTATTTCCTCCCGGCGTAGTCACTTCTGCTTTTCCCAAATCATATACCTCTTTTTTACACTGCACACATCGAATATTTTCTTCTTTTGGCTTTGTCAAATTGTAATTCACCGGAAAAGTCATATGATATCTGTTCGGTGTTCTATCTGTTAGATCCCATAGAAACAATGCCGTTTCATGAGAATATATCCCTCTTTTAAATTGATTCTGCAAGTTAAAAAGTTCATCATCCCAGACCTCCGGCAAAATATAAACGCCTCTGGCAGATTTCTCGATCATACCTTTATCAACAAGATATTTGATATTCCCACGAGAAAAACCTGCTGCAACCACCATTGCAGTAGTTACTATACCATTATTCTCTCTTGCCATCTTGATAATTGATTCAGTTGCTCCCATAATAATCTTCTGTCCTTATTGACTTTTATGCTTATTATTATATTATTACAAGGCGTAAAAGTCAATATTTTATATCTGCTTAATCAAATTGGGCAGACAATGTCTACCCAATTCACATCATAATCCAATATATATTTCCACAATTTTTCCAAATCAGTTCATTTTTTATCTTTGTCTTATCACGGCTCTAACCAAAATTTAAAATGGTATAGTAGTGGTGTAGCAAGTGCCTTATTGGAAATACGCCACCCCGGATTCAAAGATCTTCAGATCCTGCTCTCCATAGATGTTCATTGCCACAGCCGTATCCCGGCGTTCCGCATGCGCCATCTTGCCAAAACATCTGCCATCCGGCGAAGTGATCCCTTCGATTGCCATATAAGAACCATTGACATTCCATTCTTCATCCATAGAGATCTTACCCTCGATATCCGCATACTGCGTCGCGACCTGACCATTTTCAAACAGCCTGTCCAGCCATTCCTTCGGCGCAACGAATCTTCCCTCTCCATGAGAAGCCGGAGAACAGTATGTTTCTCCCAAAACTGCCTGTGACAGCCATGGCGACTTGTTGGAAACCACCTTGGTATAGACCATTTTGGAGATATGTCTGTTAATGGTATTGTAAGTCAGCGTCGGCGAATCCTCCTTCTGCCCGACGATCTCCCCATAAGGCACCAGTCCCAGCTTGATCAGCGCCTGAAATCCGTTACAAATCCCCAGTGCCAATCCGTCCCTCTCCTGCAGGAGCTTATGAACCGCTTCCTTTAATTTCTCATTCTGGAATGCCGTTGCAAAAAACTTCGCGCTTCCATCCGGCTCATCGCCTGCCGAGAATCCGCCGGGGAACATAATGATCTGTGCCTGTGAGATAGCCTTTTCAAATTCCTGCACGGAGTCACGGATATCTTCTGCCGTCAGATTCTTAAATACTTTTGTCACTACCTCGGCGCCGGCTCTGGTAAATGCCCTTGCAGAATCATACTCACAGTTCGTTCCCGGAAATACCGGAATAAAGACACTCGGCTTTGCCACCTTATGTTTACAGAGATATACGCTGTCCGCTTTATAAACGCCGCTTTCCACCTTGGCATCGTCCTCAGACGCTTTTGTGGGGAATACCTTCTCCAATGGCTTCTTCCATGCCGCCAGCGCTTCCTCCTGCAAAAGCGTCATATCCTGACAGATAAATGCCCCATCCGTCACCGTACCTATCAGTGTATAAGGCACTGCAATGTCATCCAGCGCATCCTCCGGTATCTCCGCAAGGATATTACCAAGCTGATTCTTAAATAACTCTTCCGCATCTATCTCAGCCGAGATTTCCACGCCAAGACCGTTACCAAATCCCATCTTGGAAACTGCCGCCGCGATGCCCTTTGCATCCGGCGCATACGCCGCCACGATCTTCTTTTCCGCCATCAACGCGCTGATCTGATCATACAGTTCCAATACATCTTTATATACNNGGAATATCATATTCATCCTTATCGATCCGGAAAAGCACCAGTTTATCTCCTGTCTGCTTAAGCTCCGGCGTTATGATATCCGTATGCTTCGCCACATCTACCGCAAAAGAGACCAAAGTGGGCGGCACATCAATATGGTTAAATGTCCCTGACATACTGTCCTTGCCGCCGATCGACGCCAGCTCAAATCCGATCTGCGCGTCATATGCGCCAAGCAGCGTAANNGCCAAGCAGCGCCGCAAACGGCTGGCTCCATCTGGAAGGCTCCTCCGTCATCCTGCGGAAATATTCCTGAAAGGTAAAATGAATCTTCTTATAATCTCCGCCCGACGCAACGATCTTTGCCATGGATTCCATGACTGCATAGATCGCCCCATGATACGGGCTCCACGACGACAGATACGGATCAAATCCATAACTCATCATGGTTACGNNATCGGCAGCTTTGCGATCATCGTCTGCGTCTCCGTAAGCTGATACTTTCCGCCATACGGCATCAGGACGCTTCCTGCGCCGATGGACGCGTCAAACATCTCAACCAGTCCCTTCTGGGAGCATACGTTAAGATCAAAAAGCGTAGCAAGCCATGCAGCCTTGATGTCCTTTTGCTCCAGAGCATCCGACACGGCTTTCACGGCAATCTTCTCAAAATAATTCTCCCCTTCCTCCGGCACGCTTACCTTCACCGTTGTTTCCTGATGCGCACCATTGGTGTCTAAGAACTTTCTGGCAATATTGACAATGTCCTTTCCACGCCACTTTAATACAAGGCGCGGCTCATTCGTGACCGTTGCCACCGTGACTGCCTCTAAGTTCTCCTCTTTTGCGTAAGCCAAGAACTCCTCCTTATCTTCAGGAGCAACGACAACCGCCATACGCTCCTGCGATTCGGAAATGGCAAGCTCCGTACCATCCAGACCTGCATATTTTTTCGGCACAAGATCAAGATCTACGGTAAGTCCGTCCGCCAGCTCGCCGATAGCNNAACAGCGTTAAGATTAATAATAAGACCGTCCGTCAGCTCGCCGATAGCAACGGATACGCCGCCCGCGCCAAAATCGTTACATTTTTTGATCAACCGGCTGACTTCTTCCCTGCGGAACAATCTTTGTATCTTACGCTCCGTCGGGGCATTGCCCTTCTGCACCTCTGCGCCG
>DLOQ01000090.1:0-197 GCA_002479655.1 Lachnospiraceae bacterium UBA7480 | reverse complement strand
CGCAGCCGTCGCGTCCCGTGCGTCCGCCAAGAAGAATGATCACATCTCCCGGATCAGAGCTTTTGCGGATCACGTTCTTTCTGGGCGCCGCTCCCATCACTGCGCCGATCTCCATCCTCTTAGCCACATAAGCGGGATGATAGATCTCTTTAACAAACCCCGTTGCCAGTCCGATCTGATTGCCATAGGAAGAATAG
>DLOQ01000156.1 GCA_002479655.1 Lachnospiraceae bacterium UBA7480 | reverse complement strand
ATTATTTGTGCAGCTTGCCGCCTCAAAATTTAAAAGGTACTTTTTGACACTTGAATCCTATCTATAATATTTGAAAGAGGTAAACGGCATGATGGAGAAAAATGATAAGCTCAAGGAAGCCTGCGGTGTATTTGGCATCTTTCATCCGCATGGCGAAGATGTGGCATCAACGATTTATTATGGGTTATGCGCGTTGCAGCACAGGGGACAGGAGTCCTGCGGGATCGCGGTATCGGATACCGACGGACCGAAGGGAAATATGGAACTGCATAAAGGAATGGGCTTGGTCAGTGATGTGTTTAAGGAGAATATCTTGGCGGGGATGAAAGGAAATCTTGGCGTTGGTCATGTCCGTTATTCCACCACCGGAGAGACGACATTAAATAATGCGCAGCCGCTGGTTCTGAACTATATCAAGGGGACGCTGGCATTGGCGCACAATGGGAATCTGGTCAATACGGAAAAGCTTCGCGAAGAGCTTGCTTATAGCGGCGCAATCTTTCAGACAACGACGGATTCGGAGACCATCGCTTATTATATTGCAAGGGAGCGGGTGGGCAGCGCAAGTGTAGAGGAAGCAATTATGAAGACGGCAAAAAGACTGAAAGGCGCGTATGCCTTGGTGATTGCAAGCCCCAGAAAGCTGATCGGAGTCAGGGACCCATTGGGATTAAAGCCCCTTTGTATCGGACAGTTACAGGATTCTTATATCCTGGCTTCCGAAAGCTGCGCGCTGTCTGCGGTCGGCGCAAGGTTTATCCGGGATGTGATGCCGGGGGAGATCGTATCCATCACCAGAGAAGGGTTAAGCTCCGATACAACGCTTTGTCAGGAAAAACAGGCGCATTGTATCTTTGAGTATATCTACTTTGCAAGGCTGGACAGTAAGCTGGATGGGATCTCTGTTTATGAAGCGAGATTAAAAGGCGGTGCGGCGCTGGCAAAAGCTTATCCGGTGCAGGCGGATCTGGTCGCCGGGGTTCCGGATTCCGGTGTGGCAGCGGCACAGGGCTATGCCAAGGAATCCGGCATTGCGTTTGGACAGGTCTTTTATAAGAACAGCTATGTGGGCAGGACTTTTATCAAGCCGACCCAGAAGGAACGGGAGAATGGCGTCAGGATCAAGCTGAGCGTTCTGGAAGATGCCGTAAAGGGAAAGGATATCGTGCTGGTAGATGATTCTATCGTCCGGGGAACCACGATCGCCAATCTGATCCGGCTGCTGAAACAGGCAGGCGTGGGGAAAGTGCATGTAAGGATCTGTTCGCCGCCATTTCTCTATCCCTGCTATTTTGGGACAGATGTGCCCTCCAACCGTCAGTTGCTCGCATCCTCCCATTCCACGGAAGAGATCAGAAAACTGATTGGCGCGGATTCTTTAGGCTATATGAGGATCGAAGATCTTTCTTCCATGGCGGAGGGGCTGAAGCTGTGCAAAGCGTGTTTTGACAATCAGTATCCGATACATATTTCTCATTGCAAAGCGCCTGATAGTGGATTATAATGGTGAAATTAGCAGAGATCAGCTGGAAAAGGATATTTATGGCTCTGCGGAATGAGGAATATTATGAAGGATATCATTGAGATCAAACATGTTTCAAAGGAATTTAAGGTGTTAAACCGCAGGGAAGGGTTAAAGGGAAGCCTGAAGGATCTGTTTTCCAGAGATTATAAGGTCGTACGCGCAGTAGACGATATTTCGATGAGTATCGGGCAAGGCGAGATCGTGGGGTATCTTGGGCCCAATGGCGCGGGAAAATCCACCACAATCAAAATGATGACGGGAGTTTTGGAACCGACGGAGGGTGAGATTCTTGTCAATGGTAATGTTCCGTATAAGAACAGAACCCGCAATGCACAGGAGATCGGCGTGGTATTCGGACAGCGTTCCCAGCTTTGGTGGGCTCTGCCGCTGGTGGAATCCTTCCGGATATTGAAGGATATATATCAGATCAGCGATGCGGATTACGAGGAAATGCTCAGCCTGTATCGGTCCCTTGTGGATTTTGAAGAACTGCTTCATAAACCTGTGCGACAGATGTCGCTGGGGCAGAGGACGTTAAGCGATATCCTCGCGGCGTTTTTACATAATCCTAAAATTGTATTTCTGGATGAGCCGACCATCGGACTGGATGTGTCGATGAAGGCCAAGATCCGGACGCTGATCCAGGCGTTGAATCGTGAGAAAAAGACGACGGTCATTCTTACCACCCATGATATGGGAGATGTGGATGCGCTGTGTCAGCGCATCATTATTATTGATAAGGGAAAAATGCTGTACGACAATGATATTGAGCACCTGAAGGGATTCTTTGGCGCATATCGGACGCTGCAGCTGCGTTTTGACGGCGATATTGCCGGACATGCCCAACAGCTGAAAGAGGAACTTGCCCCGTATCAGGTGGCAGTTACGGCGGAAGAAGAATGGATCTCGGTACTTGTAAATGAGGAAAAGGTCAAGGTCATGGAGGTATTGGAAGCGATTCAGAGGAATCGTGTCATCCGTGATATGAAGCTGAATGAGATTTCCACGGAGGAGGTTATCAAAAAGATTTACGAGGAGGGCGTGGAATGAATCTGAAAAAATACCTGACCCTCACAAGAGCAGGAATCATAGAATCCCTCCAGTTCCGTGCTTCCATGTTCGTTCTGGTGCTGGGAAATCTTCTTTATCTGACGGTTGTATATTTCCTTTGGAAAGCGATCTATGCTTCTGCGGGAACAGATGTGGTGAACGGCATGACGTTTTCGGATACGTTGATCTATCTTGTACTTGCTACGGCGTTATTTAATTTTATGGAGATGTATACGGTCTGGGATATGGGTAGAAACATACAGTCAGGGAAGATCGTACTGGATCTGTTAAAACCCATGCGGTACAGAAGCTATTTGTTCTGGTCGTTTTCGGGTGCTTTTGTCGTTAATTTTTTTGCCGTATTTTTGCCCACTTTTCTTGCTGTTTACATTGTGACAGGGGGAGCGATCCCGATAGGCATATCGCTGTTTTACTTCGTGATTGCTGTTGTCATGGCTGTCATCATCAACTACAGCATAGATTTTATTGTGGGTACGATCTGTCTTTATACGGAGTCGATCTGGGGAATTAACATTATGAAACAGGTGATTGTTCTGCTCCTTTCGGGCGCAACGATTCCGCTTGCCTTTTTTCCGGAACCGTTTAAGACAGTGGCGGGCTATCTGCCTTTTCAGTCCATCTACAATACGCCGCTGACGATTCTTCTTGGCAGCGCAGGGACGGAGGCGGTCTTTGAAGCTTTGGGCATCCAGCTTTTCTGGTGCGTGGCGCTTCTGGCATTCAGCAGCCTGTTTTGGAAGCTGTCTTTACGGAGGATTACGGTGAATGGAGGCTAGTATGAAAAAGAGAAACCTAGGATTTTATCTTCGGATCTATCGAAAAATACTTATTCAGGATCTGAAGAGCAAAATGAGTTACCGGGCGGATTTTATTATTTCTACCGTCGGTATGATCTTTACCAATGTTGCGGGATTTGTAAGTTTTTGGATTTTGTTTCAGAATTTTCCGTCCATTAATGGCTGGGGCTATTATGAGATGCTGTTCCTGTATGGATTCTCCCTTGTGTCTCTGACTCCTGTGCAGTGCCTGTTTGACAATAACTGGAGTCTTAGACAGTATGTCTATTCCGGGGATTTTATCAAATACTGTTTCCGTCCCATCAATCTGTTCTTTTATTTTCAGTCCGAGGTGTTTGATATCAAGGGACTGGGGCAGCTTGTCTTTGGGGTGGGTACGCTGGTCTATGCATGGGGGAAGATCGGGCTTGCCTGTACGCCGATGATGATCATAAAAACGGTGGTATTTCTGATTACTGCGTCCCTTGTTATGATAGCGGTGCAGAATGCGGCTGCCGNNCGCCACATGTTTTTGGATCAATAATTCCTTTTATGTTTTGGATCTGTCGATGCGGTGTAAGGATTTTGCAAGATATCCCATCACAATCTTCAGTCCGCTGTTTAAATTTATTTTTACGTTTATCATACCTATTGCATTTATTGCGTATTATCCGAGTCTTGTGATCCTTCGCCCCGGTGAGGCGCCGCTGTTGTCGTGGCTTTCACCGCTGTTTGGCTGCTTGTTTTTCTGGTTAAGTTATAAGGTCTGGATGTTTGGGGCGATGAAATACAGTGGTACAGGTTCTTAAGCTCCAAGATCACAGAGTCAGATGTTTAATGCGGCATCAAAGTGTTTTTAACAGAATAAAACTTGAGTTTCCGTAAATTGTAATTGTTGAATAGCCAAACCTTCCCAGAGTACCAATCTGTCAGTTTTTTGAGGGAAAACGAGTGACAGTTTTAGGATTAGAGGTACTGAAATAAGCCCCGCCGGAACCGGACTAAAGGGAGACATATTCTTTTATCTATTCAGACGACCAGCTTAAGGCGGAGTTGACGGTAAACCGGACGCTTTGTCCGGAACCAGAGTCTGACGCCCTCTTTTGCATACGAGAGTATGCCAGAGATGCCTTTTGCCAATCGGTAATAGCAGAAGAAAACTTTTTCCTTTATAGGCGCTGCTGTTTTTATGATTGAAACCTTAAGGACATTGGTTTCTGATTCCATTGAAATCATTGCCAAAAATGCCATGCATAAGGTGATATAAAAGTTAAGCGCATTGATTGCACAAAGCTTCCGGACGCGGAAGTTTTCGAACTGAAACATTTGCTTTTTACAACGAAAATATTCTTCTATTTTCCATCTGGAAAAGTAGATTCCTGCCACTTTGATTACATCTTCTTTGGATTTGATCTCTTTGTTCGTGGCAAGCATCATTGGGTGTTCTGTGATACCATAAACAAATACGAGGTAAATGTTTTTTCTTGAGGCAGTAATCTGAACTTTTACATGGGAAAGATAAGCTTCGTGGTCTTTTCCTTTGTAAAACACATTGGTTTTAACCTTGCCTTTGCGACGATTGCGGAGTTCTGTAGCAAGTGTCCATTTGTTATGGTAAAGCAGTTTCCTGTTTGATTTGAGGCGGATCACGTAATCCTGTTTGAGTTCATCCAGTTTGAGGAACATTTTGTTGTCATCATAACCGCGATCCATGCAAAAAGTTGCTTTATCAAAAAGCGCTGCGCCCTGATTCATTGCATCAAAGGTGATGGTATTTACTGAATGATAGTCCTTTTCGGAAGATGAGTGTATGCGTGAAAAGATACTGACAGGATGATTATTTGTAGTAAGAACGCAGGCTTCCGTAACATGATAGCCCTTTTTATACACGTTTTTCGTTGATGTACTCTCAGAGCCATCCCTGACAATGCCGAGCGATTCAAACTTATATCCGTCAGGTTTTACAACATCACTGTCATCGATATGGATAATCGGCTCATCGGGAGCCCATTTCTTTATCATTTGCAGATAAGAAGCGGCGGCTTTTCCGGGAGTCCCTTTTTCCAAGTGTCTGGAAAGCCGGTCAACGATGTTGATCTTTTTAGAGTCTTCATGAAGCCGGTCTGCAACATCAGTTAAAAGGCAGCTGCCGGAAGCCAGCATACCATAAGTAATGTCGGCAGTAAATTTGCGTTCAGGCTTAGAAAGATGTCTGGAAATTTTATTTGTAAAAGTTAAAATTTTTCGTTTCAATGTGTAAGTATTTGATGTAAAATTAGTCATAGGGAATCTCCTTCTTTTTGTTTAGTAAAGTTTTTGTTGGCAGCTTAATTTTACATCAAAAGGGAAGAAGATTCCTTATATTTTGGGCAATTTTTTAAAGTTGTTTATAAAATAGCAGCCAAAATCAGGGTTCTATGGATAAAACTGCGGAAACTCAAG
>DLOQ01000075.1 GCA_002479655.1 Lachnospiraceae bacterium UBA7480 | reverse complement strand
CTTCATAAGCGCTGGTGGAATAGATCATCATCAGTCCGAACGCCAGCAGCCCGAATGTAATAAAGAACAGGCTATAATCAAATTGTCGTCTTTTTTTTGGCATATCTGCTAACCTCCATATCGCAGCTTAGCTACGACTCAAATCCCGATGAAAATACCGCTTTCTAAAGCAGATTTTTCACCAATTCCTTAAACATCCTGCCACGCTCCTCATAATTCTTAAACATGCCCCAGCTGGCGCATGCCGGTGAAAGAAGGACCGCTTCCCCCTCCCCGGCTTTTGACGCAGAGACTCTGACTGCCTCCTCCAAGGAATCTGTCAAAATAATATTTTCAAACCCATGCGCTTTGGCACATTCCGCGATCTTCTCCTTTGTCTGTCCAAGGAGCACCAGCCATGTCACCTTGCCGTCAAAGCTGTCGATCCACTCATCATATGAGCTGTCCTTATCATAACCGCCGCCGATCAGCACCGTCTTACGGTTCATCGCCTGTATCCCCTTGATGGCAGCGTCAGGATTAGTTCCTTTGGAATCATTATAATAATCCACGCCGCGAATCGTCGCCACATACTCGATCCTATGCTCCACTGCGGTAAACTCTTTTACGCTCTTCACTACCGACGCTTCCGGCACTCCGTATGCCAATGCCATGCCAATGGCAGCCATGACATTCTCCACATTATGTAAACCAAGCAGCTTCATTTCATGAATATTTAACAGCCGCCGGACATTTTTCCCATCTGCATACATGATCTCCTCTCCCTGCAGATAGATACCCTCCTCCAGCTGCCGTCCGGAAGAAAAGAACAGCACCTTAGCCGGACATCTCCCGGCAAATGCCCTGGTATATTCATTTTCATAGTTCAGAACGCAGATATCCGCAGGCGTCTGATTCTCAGCCACCGCCTCTTTGCACGCTACATAGTTCTCCATGGTATGATGGCGGTTCAAGTGATCCGGGGTAATATTTAAAATTGCGGAAATACGCGGATGAAAATTATGTATTGTCTCCAGCTGAAAACTGGAAATCTCTGCTACGGTAACCTCTCCATCCTTAATATCCAAAGCGGCTTCCGTATAGGGATTGCCGATATTTCCTACGACGTATGCCTTTCCGTAATAATCTTCCATGATCTTACCGGTAAGGGCAGTTGTCGTCGTCTTGCCGTTCGTTCCCGTAATGGCGATCACATCCCCTTTTGCGTACTGATATGCCAGTTCGATCTCTCCCCAGACCGGTATCCGCGCCTTATGAAACCGCTCCACAAAGGGCGTATCTACAGGGATGCCCGGACTCATCACCAGAAGGGCGGCTGCCTGAAGCATCTCCTCCGGCAGTGTCCCCGTCACGATCTCTATCTCTTTTCCCCCAAGCTGCCCTGTCACTTTGGCACGATCCAGATTTTCATTTTCATCAAATAAAACCGGCTTTGCACCGATGCCGAGCAGCAGCCTGACTGCCGAGATGCCGCTGATGCCGGCGCCCATCACAATCACTTTTTTCCCTGTCAGCTTCATATGTTGTTCCTCCACACTAAAACAGTTTATACGCCCAGCAGCGCAATCAGACATAACACCGCTGTCACAATAGTAAATACGGCGACAACTTTTGTCTCCTTCCAGCCGCACTTTTCAAAATGATGGTGAATCGGCGCCATCTTAAAGATCCTCTTTCCATGAGAAAGCTTAAAATAGGTCACCTGTATGATGACGGATAAAACCTCGACAACATAAACCAACCCCACAATCACCAGGTACAACGGCATCTGCAGCATATACGCCGTTGCGGCAACAAAGCCTCCCAAGGCAAGGGAACCCGTGTCGCCCATAAAAACGCTCGCCGGATGAAAATTAAATAATAAAAATCCAAGCAGCGCGCCGACTGCCGCGCANNCCGATCGCAACCACCGTAAAAAAGGTTGCAACCAGCACCGTAACACTGCTTGCCAATCCGTCCAGACCATCCGTAAAATTGGTTCCGGTATCAGTCCCTATGATAACGAAAAACAGGATCGGAATATTCCAGATGCCGAAATCAATATATTTATCTCCCATAAACGGAATCTTCATCGAAAGATCCCACTGTAACACGACCGAGACATAATACGCAAAAACGCCTGTCACAAGAAGCTGCAGCGCCATCTTCTGCCATGCGCGAAGTCCCAGGGAACGTTTGAGCACTACCTTGATATAGTCGTCCAGAAATCCGATCAGTCCAAATCCAAGCGTTAAAAATAAGATCGGAATGATATTGGGATAATCCTTAATATAAAACAATGAGGTCACTACAACTGCGGTAAGGATCATCAACCCTCCCATGGTCGGCGTTCCCGCCTTCTTCAGATGCGTCTCCGGACCATCATCCCGGATCGTCTGTCCGATCTTCAACCTTCTCAAAAACGGAATGACTACCGGTCCCATCAGCACGCTGATCCCAAATGACAACAAAACCGGTATGATCATATCATAATTTATATTCATGGGAAACCTCTGCTCCTTTCAAAATAACTTGTGCCGGTCAATCACAAACCTGCAATGTCCGTTTTGCATAACCCTTTTTCCGCTCAATCACTTTCCACATGCGGCTCTATCTCCAGATAAGGCAGGATATTTTCAAAAAGCTGCCTGACCACCGGTGCGGCAATCTGTCCGCCATAATAAGT
>DLOQ01000096.1:2260-4651 GCA_002479655.1 Lachnospiraceae bacterium UBA7480 | reverse complement strand
CGGCGGCGCTGGACGTATCCGGCCCGTTCCAGCTCCCGGACCGCCTCCCGGATTGCGTCGATGCCGTCCTTGTTGACGATGGCAAGCCCTCTGAGCGTGTAGTCCCAGGTTTCAGGGAGGGAGAGCATGAACGACATAAGCCCCTTCGCTTTCAGGGAGAGCTCCTGATCTTTCAGATGGGTGTTGGNNAGAGCCCCTGATCTTTCAAATGGGCATTGGACATCACGGTGTAGTCCCTGGTTTTTTCTACTCGGAATACGGACATACGGGATTATCTGCCTCCTTTCTCGGCTTTTGGGCGCAAAAAATCAGTGGGTCATCTTGAACCACTGATTTTTTTGTACCGCTCTGTTTATGAATCGTCGTTACAGATAATGGTGGTGGTATTTTTAACCACCACCAATCGTAACACGCGTGTATCCGCTTGTTACGGCTATGCTATATGGTTGAATTTACCACTTAGCTAACCGTAACGATTTTTGCATTTCCGTTACAGATAATCAAGTGGGATTTTTGGCGCTGTTGACAAAAACAAGCAATAAGAAGCAGATGCCTGAAAATCAAGCATCTGCCAAGTGCCAAGGGTCTGAATTTAGTTTGAGGTGGCAAACCTCGGAGCAGTTTTACCATCCTTCTGAGGTTAAATGCGGTCGCCGAAAGAAGGCAATGCGCATACGCCTTGCCCAAGCCCCATGTTCGTACTCTGGATAAGTTGTGGTTTGCCTTTTGGTGTGAGAAGTTCCCCTCGCACCAGATCTGCCGTAAACGCAAGGCTTCGTAGTATTCTTCGGTACCGTTCTTTCTCTGCTGTGCTTCATAGGCTAAGGCGTTCAAGCTTGCGCCGATCAATTTCCGATTGCTGCGCTCTGTAATGCACTTTGAACGCAACGGGCATTCCCGGCAGTTTTTCGTAGAAGCGCAATACTCCTTCAGTCCGGTTTTAGGGTTGTAAGAACTGAATTTCAAAACATATCCGGCAGGACAGCGATAGGTATCCGTTTCTGGGTCATATTGATAATCAGCAGTCTGAAACCGTTCCGATCCTGTGTTTTTGGTCTGCCGGGGAATGTAAGTCTGTATGCCACGATCCAGCATGTCTGCGTCGATCTCCGAACTGTCATATCCTTTGTCAGCACAGACAGCTTCTGTCAGAAAGCCAAACTTGTCGATTTGGTACTGTATCCTCTGCGAATGGACGCTGCGGTCACTGGAATTGCCTGGTGTGACCAGCACATCAGTAATCAGACCATGCTGTGCGTCACAGGTCTGATGACTCAGGTAATAAAATCCATTGGGCTTTCCGGGGCGATGCATATAACCGCTTTCCGGGTCAGTTTTGCTTACTTTGACCTCCTTCTGTTTGGCAGAAGGTTTTTCCACATAGTCTGCCGGCAGCAGTCCTTCCTCAACTGCCTGTTCGTTAAGCCTTCTGATGTACTCACTTGGAGCGTCAGTTACCGTGACCGTTTCGTACAAATCGTTTCTGGCGTTGGCTCGGACATGGGTGGAATCAGTCAGCAACAGCTTTCCGGTGATGAGGCCGTGTTCCATACACAGCCGCACCACTTCGTCGAAGATTTTCTCAAATAGGCCGATTCCGTTGAACTTCCTGCGGCGTAGCTGAGAGAATGTGGAGTGATCTGGAACTGGTTCGTCCAGATCAATGCCGAGAAACCAGCGGAAGGCAATGTTGACCTGAACCTCCTGCTCCAGCTTCCGTTCGGAATCAATGCCGTACAGGTAGCCAAGCAGCATCATTTTGACAATGACCACGGGGTCGATGGAGGGGCGCCCTGTGCGAGAATACAGCGCATCCACCTTTTCATAGACGAAATCGAAATTCACCAGCCGGTCCAGATCCCGCAGGAAATGCTTTTCCGGCATCAACGATTCCAGCGTTACACACAGCATTTTCTGCTGAACTCCATTCCGTCGAGTCATCATGGCTATTGCCCCCGTTTGCTTTTCTTCTGTTTTACCATGTTGCCACTGTAATTAAAAGAATGGAGTTTGTCAACAGCGCCTTTTTGGCTACTTGATTATCCGTAACACTCTGACGGTAAGCCTTTTGCCGACAGGCGTTGCAGCAATACCGGGCGTCCGCCCGCTTCGGAGTAAAGGGCTTGCCGCAGGTCTGGCAGATGGTGTNNCCCCGCTGCTTCAAATCCTTTTGGTAGCCCCGGTTGCCGCACAAATCGTAGAGGCAGTATTTTTTGGACGCGATTTGCGTGTAGAAGACCCTGCCGCAGCCCTTGCAGATGATTTTTCGGACTGCCGAATCCGGGTTCTTTCCGGTAATCTTGTCCATATACCACGCCTTTAACGTGTCCTGGTTCTCGTACTCCCATTCGCTGTTCCACATGGCAGAAAGCCTCCTTTTCGCTCAAGTAG
>DLOQ01000096.1:0-2239 GCA_002479655.1 Lachnospiraceae bacterium UBA7480 | reverse complement strand
TAAACTGTACCCCTTGTCAAGGACATTTTTTTCAATTTGTCTTAGGGAACATACGTTCCGATTCGTTTTCGCTAATAATTCCTTTTAAAGGGTATATTCCTGTTGTTATATACCCATAGTACTCGTCAGGTGACAGCTTCGCCAACTGCCATTGATAACGCTCACTATTGTAATAATCCATCCAGTCATCAATTATTGCTTTTACTTCTCTATACTTTGTACATTCGTTAATATCAATTTCATCCTTCATATGACCGAAAAAGCTTTCCTGCGGCGCATTATCCCAACAATTGCCTTTTCTGGACATAGACTGCCTCAATTCTTTATCATTGATTAACTGGATAAATCTGATACTTGTGTAGTGGCATCCCTGATCCGAATGAATCAATGTTTCTTTTGTCAGTTCGATCCCGTGATTCTTTACCAGTTTCTCCACCGTCTCCAATACAAAATCCACCTCTAAGGAATCACTCAATACATACGACAATATCTGCTTCGTATATGCGTCCAAAATCGTTGAAAGGTAGGCAAACACCCCATTATACGGAAGATAGGTAATATCGGTCAGCAACACTTTCCTTGGCCCGTATTCTGTGAATTTTCGATTCAAAAGATTATCTGCAACATGATTTGTTTTCAGGGCTTTTGCCATCCTTCTGTACGGGTTCGCTTTTCTTACGGGACACATTAATCCATATTTATCCATCAGACGTCTTATCTTCTTTAAATTCATTACAACTGGCGGTTCCCAGTGAATCATACACATATATATGCCGCGTGCGCCTTTACTGTATCCACGTTGGCTATATGCTCTCAAAATCAGTTCAAAATCTCCTCTGTCCTTCTTTTCCCGTTCCTCCCTAATATCTGCGGAATTTACCCATCTGTAATATCCAGAACGTGAAACACCGGCTATCTCGCAAAGCATACTTACACTTAACTGGTTATCTTCCTCTTGCATCGTTCTCCATATCACTTCAAATTTCCACCCAGAACCCATCAGGATTTCCTCGCTGCCGTATTTTTTACTCTGACAATTTTTTTTAGAAATTCAACTTCCTGACGCAGATATTTCACCTCATTCAATATGCTTGTCAAAGTTTCTTTTGACTCTACGGATGTTCCTTCCGGTATGGGCAAATCCTCTTTTTTACGCCGTGTCCGATTTTCACCCTGCCTGAAACCGCTTCCGCCCTGTGCCTGACGCTTGATGCTTTGAACCATGCTGTCTATCTGCTTTTGTCCAAACATCCCAAGATCATATCCCAGATCCTCTAGTATCTTTCTTGGTGCCATTCCTGCCTGATAGGCCGTCCAAAACGCTTCCTTAAACTCAATCGTAAAATAGAGTTTGTTTTTGGTTACTTTAAACGTATATGGATTTGCTTTCAGCAGTTTCATTTCCTTTGCCGTATATTCTTTCATTGCATCCTCTCCAATCCTATCACTTATTGTATCAGATGCCCTTGAGCTTAGAAATGCCCGGATGTCCACTTTATTGTCCTTATACCTTTATCTCCTGTCTATTTTTGGGGATTCCGTGCCTTTTTCTTGTGTCTACTTTACAGGTGTTTCCCCCTCTTCTATATGTCCACTGTCCGGTAATCACACAACAAGCCTATCTGTCCATTTCTTTGGGTATATTCCTTTTTCAGAGTGTCTACGACTTGGGATTCTATTCGTTATTTCAGGCCTAGCAATCATATATTATTTCCCCTAGCGGTAATCAACATTTCAAGCAATCCCTTTAGCTTGCCGTGTCCACCTTATAGGGTACATTATATTNNCCGGCACAGGGGCCTCAAACTTGCCAATATACTTGAGATAGATTTCAACCTCCTGCACCCGGTCGCCATCAACCTTCTCCGGGGCGTGGACTAAAATCTTGTCGATGAACTCATTGATCATCGGCGTGGTCAGTTCGGAGAAGTCCGTGAACTTCCGGGCGATCTCCAGAAAACGGTCTACCTTAACCGTGTCCGCCTCGAAGCCGCTGACNNGCGGCCTCTGCCTCCGCGATAGACTGGTGGAGAGACTTCTGTTCCTGCTCATACCCAGCCAGCAGAGCGTCGAAGCGTTCCTCGCTGATGCGTTCGGTGGCGTAGCTTTCGTAGAGCTTGCGGATAATGGAATCCAACTCAGCGTGACGCTTGCGGTCCTTGCTCAGCTTACGTTTTACGTCTTTCAGTGCCGTTGCCTGACGAATCGCGGACGCCTCCCGCACCTTCCGCATGAACTC
>DLOQ01000024.1:2135-3001 GCA_002479655.1 Lachnospiraceae bacterium UBA7480 | reverse complement strand
GAATGGGTTCCGGTAAAGGAACATTGGAATACTGGGTGGCAGTCGTAAAACCCGGACGTGTAATGTTTGAGATCGCGGGTGTACCAGAGGAAACAGCAAGAGAGGCGCTGCGTCTTGCTACGCACAAGCTTCCCTGCAAGTGCAAGATTGTTTCCAAAGCAGATTTGGAAGGCGGTGTAGCGAATGAAAACTAAAAAATATGTTGAAGAGCTGAATGCAAAGTCAGCAGCAGAGTTGAATCAGGAATTGGTAGCTGCTAAGAAAGAACTTTTCAATCTGAGATTTCAAAATGCCACCAATCAGTTGGATAACACATCACGGATCAAGGAGGTTCGTAAGAACATCGCAAGGATCCAGACGGTTATCAATGTAAAGAGCAAAGCGGAAGCCTAAATAGCGCAAAACGCTGATGCGACGTATAAAATGCAGAGTGGATAATATGATTGAGAAAGGAGTTAAAGATCGTGGAAGAGAGAAATTTAAGAAAAACACGTATCGGTAAAGTTACCAGTGATAAAATGCAGAAGACGATCACCGTTGCAGTGGAGAATCATGTAAAGCATCCTCTTTATAACAAGATTGTAAAGAGAACATATAAGCTGAAGGCTCACGATGAAAATAATGATGCTCATATCGGAGATATTGTCAAAGTTGCTGAGACAAGACCTCTTTCTAAGGATAAAAGATGGAGACTTGTTGAGATCGTAGAAAGAGCGAAATAAAAGTAAGTTGAAGATTTTATTGGAAGGAGAATAGGCATGATACAACAAGAAAGCAGACTGAAAGTTGCTGACAATACAGGCGCTAAAGAAATTTTGTGTATCCGCGTTTCCGGTGGTTCCACCAGAAGATATGCGAATATCGGC
>DLOQ01000024.1:1954-2085 GCA_002479655.1 Lachnospiraceae bacterium UBA7480 | reverse complement strand
GGCGATGTCGTAAAGGCAGTTGTTGTACGCAGTGTAAAGGGCGCCCGTCGTAAGGATGGCTCCTACATTAAGTTTGATGAGAATGCTGCTGTTATCATCAAGGATGATAAGACTCCGAGAGGAACCCGTAT
>DLOQ01000024.1:1519-1850 GCA_002479655.1 Lachnospiraceae bacterium UBA7480 | reverse complement strand
GGCAAGGGCAAGGATGGAAAGGTAATTTCTGTTGATAGCAAGAACGGCAAAGTGCTGGTTGAGGGTATCAACATGGTAAAAAAACATTCCAAACCTTCTATGGCGAACCAGACAGGTGGTATCATAGAGAAGGAAGCCCCGATTGATATTTCCAACGTAATGTATGTTCATAAGGGGACTCCCACAAGAATCGGATTTAAGGTTGTTGACGGCAAGAAGGTTCGTATTGCCAAATCAACCGGCGATGTGATTGATTAGGACAGGGAAGGAGGCCGAAGACATTGAGTAGATTAAAAGATGTATATAAGAACGAGATCATGGATGCCATGAC
>DLOQ01000024.1:1301-1509 GCA_002479655.1 Lachnospiraceae bacterium UBA7480 | reverse complement strand
GATAAGATCGTTGTCAATATGCGTGTCGGAGAAGCAAAAGAAAACGCTAAGATTTTAGATGCTGCCGTTGCAGATATGGAACTGATCACAGGTCAGAAGGCAGTCGTTACCAGGGCAAAGAATTCCATTGCGAACTTTAAGATCAGAGAGGGTCTCGCTATCGGATGCAAGACAACGCTTCGTGGAGAGAAGATGTATGAATTTCTTG
>DLOQ01000024.1:0-1276 GCA_002479655.1 Lachnospiraceae bacterium UBA7480 | reverse complement strand
CCGTGTTCGTGACTTCAGAGGAGTCAATCCCAACGGATTTGACGGACGTGGCAATTATGCGCTTGGTATCAAGGAGCAGCTGATCTTCCCGGAAGTTGAGTATGATAAGATCGATAAGGTAAGAGGCATGGATGTTATCATCGTAACGACAGCTAAGACAGACGAAGAGGCACGTGAGTTATTGAGATTATTCAATATGCCGTTTGCACAGGCATAATTGGTCTGATATGAAGGAGGTAAATTCATGGCTAAGACAGCAATGAAGATCAAACAGCAGCGTAAACCCAAATTTTCTACAAGAGAGTATTCACGTTGTAGGATTTGCGGTCGTCCTCATGCTTATTTAAGAAAATACGGAATCTGCAGAATCTGCTTCCGTGAGCTGGCATACAAGGGACAGATACCTGGTGTGAAAAAATCCAGTTGGTAGGATTGAGTGATTATATAATTATGGTAAGGAGGATAAAAGCAAAATGACAATGAGCGATCCTATTGCAGATATGCTTACAAGAATCCGTAATGCAAATACTGCAAAACATGATACGGTTGATGTTCCTTCTTCTAAGATGAAACTGTCTATCGCACAGATCTTGTTGGATGAAGGTTACATTAAGAAATTTGATGTTATAGAAGACGGCGGCTTTAAAACGCTTCATATCACGTTAAAGTATGGTGCCGATAAGAATGAAAAGATCATCACGGGCATCAAGAGGATCTCTAAGCCGGGACTGCGTGTATATGCCGGCAAGGATGAGCTTCCCAAAGTTCTCGGTGGACTTGGAATCGCTATTATTTCAACCAATCAGGGCGTCATTACTGATAAAGAAGCCAGAAAGTTGAATGTTGGCGGCGAAGTGCTGGCGTTTGTTTGGTAAAATTAATTGATAAAATAATTTAATAAAATAGGAGGTACGGGCATGTCACGTATAGGAAGAATGCCAATCGCAATTCCCGCGGGAGTGACTGTGGATATTGCAGAAAATAACAAAGTGACCGTTAAAGGTCCCAAGGGTACNNTAATGCCAATCGCGATACCGGCAGGCGTAACTGTTGATATTGCAGAAAATAATAAAGTGACTGTAAAAGGTCCGAAGGGAACGCTTGAAAGAGTGCTGCCTTCTGAGATGGAGATCAAGCTGGAGGGCGCTGAAGTGATCGTTTCCAGACCGAATGATCTGAAGAAGATGAAATCTCTTCATGGTCTGACCAGAACGCTCATTAACAATATGGTAGTCGGCGTTACATCCGGTTTTGAGAAGAAGCTTGAAGTAAACGG
>DLOQ01000009.1:33579-34354 GCA_002479655.1 Lachnospiraceae bacterium UBA7480 | reverse complement strand
TTTCACACTAATAACCATGCCGGGTTCCATCCACCGGCTTTTCCATCGGTACAAATACCCCGCCCGGCGCACATATACTCAGACGCCCGGAAAGATAGATACCCTCTAATCCGGGTATATACTGCATCTCATCAGCAAGGACTTCTATGCCCGCGTCCTCCAGCTTCTCCAGATAAGCCGAATAATCCTGCATCAAAATATCCCTAATCTGCTGATCATCCCGATAAATATTGTGAAATGTTGTTTCCAGATACTCTATCTTACCATAATAACACGGCAGATAAAAATTATCCATACATCTTAGCTGATAACAGGAAGAATAATGATCAAATGTCATATATGGCGCTTCCTGCACGCCGATCCGCCATTCTCCCAGAAGCGTGTTGATAAAGGAAGCTTCCTTAAAAGCGCCCGTATATTCTTTGACGCATACTTCTGCCGGTACATAATCCATATAGCTGATCTCATATTGCAGCATAATATCCGCATCCGCCGCCACATAACGACGGCGGATCACGGTATCGCCCGTATTACTATAGATGGGGATCTCCCCGCTCACAAGGATTTGTCCCCGTGATACGCTGTCCCCTACTTTACACTGCGGAACGCCGGCACGCGTAATGATGGAAACTACCGTTCCCTGTTCCCGCGCGGCTATGTCACCATATCCGGCGCTGTTATATGACTGCTCCGTTCCCGGCTGTCCGCCTGTCAGTTCATTTTCCTTAATGTCAATCATAAGACAGGTGCCTTTCACGACCACATTGCACCATGT
>DLOQ01000009.1:30493-33541 GCA_002479655.1 Lachnospiraceae bacterium UBA7480 | reverse complement strand
TTGCTCCATCAGATAATCATACATCATATCGGCAGTAATGGATCTGTTGCCGGACAGCTCAACAGACCATATATAACCGGATAATACCCACAGCCCCACAAGGATGGCCGGCGGCATCAGATAAAACACGATCCTGCACCGGTAAAGCAGAAAACGATACAATAATCCGCTTTTCCTGGTGATCGTCACCTCCACGCCTGCTTTATCAGCCAGTTCTTTCAGCTTTGCTTCGCAGAACCCGATCGCCACAGCCCGTACATCTTCTTCTGTCCTTTTGATCTTTTCCAGATGAATGTCGTTCTTTGCACAAAGGTTGATAAAACGTTCCGCATGCTCCCCTTTGATGCACAAATGCTGTTCAATAAAAAACAGACGGCGAAGCAATCTTCCTATCATGATAAGCCAGCTACCTAAGCCATTGCAGAGATTCTATCCTGCCCAAAATATGCAGATCAAATTTGGAATAATAATCAATGCAAAGCCCGCATCCCGTCACCAGAAGTCTTTGTTCCCTGCCGCATACAAGGATGCGATCCTCCTGATATTCCACGATCCCCTTATAATTTTCAATTGTCAGCTCATGATCACCGGTCATGGCTGCTCTGATATCTGCTATATCCATGGCATATCATCTCTTTTTTAATATGCTATGAAATAATTGCCTGTTACATGACTTTATCCAGAATAATTTCCATATGTTCGGGTTGTTTTTCCTGTATCATATAGGCGTTTAAAAGCCGTTCTTTTGCCTGAAGACATTTTTGTTCGTCATTATAGTGAAGCTCCGCCAGCACGTCATTTTCTTTTACCGGATCACCTGTTTTCTTTTTCAGCACGATCCCGACAGACAGATCGATCTCACTCTCCTTCGTCTCCCTGCCTCCGCCTAAGATCAGTGAGCAGACGCCGACCTCGTCACAGGTAATATGTCCGACATAGCCGCTCTTTGGACTGGTCAGCACGGTCTGATACTGACTGCGCGGTAAAAGCTCCGGCTGATATACCGCCTCTTTATCGCCGCCCTGCGCTTCGACCCATTCTGCCAGTTTATCAAGCGCCGCGCCGGAAGCAATGGAGCCTTGAAGCATTTCCTCCGCTTCTTTTTCCTCCCTTGCAATGGCTGCCGACAGGACCATCTGCGTGCCAAGCGTCATACACAGTTTTGTAAAATCCTCCGGACCCTTTCCTTTTAAGGTCTCGATCGCCTCCTTAACCTCCAATGCATTGCCCACGGCAAAGCCTAACGGCTGATCCATATTCGTCAAAAACGCGGTGGTGGATTTTCCTGCGCCCTTGCCGATCCTGACCATTTCCCGCGCCAACTGCATGGCATCCTCGCGTTTTTTCATAAAGGCGCCGCTGCCGCATTTGACATCTAATACGATAGCATCCGCGCCGGCTGCAAGCTTCTTGCTCATGATCGAACTGGCGATCAGCGAAAAATTATCCACGGTTGCCGTCACATCCCTTAGCGCATAGAGCTTTTTATCTGCCGGCGCAAGCTCCGCCGTCTGTCCCATAATGGCAATCCCGATCCGGTTGACCTGATCAAAAAAATGCTCCGTTGAGATCCCGGTCGAAAATCCCGGAAAACTCTCCAGCTTATCGATCGTCCCACCGGTATGACCTAACCCCCTGCCGCTCATCTTTGCGACCCTGACGCCTACCGAAGATACCAACGGTGCAAGCGTAATGCTCGTCTTATCGCCTACGCCGCCGGTGGAATGTTTATCCACCTTGATCCCCTGTATTTGGGACAGATCCAAGATATCCCCGCTGTCCCGCATTGCCAGCGTCAGTTCCAATGTCTCCTGTTCATTCATTCCCTGAAAATATATTGCCATCATCATGGCGGACATCTGATAATCAGGGATACTGCCTGCCGTATACTGCTTAATCATCCAGCGGATCTCATCCCCTTCCAGGATGCCGCCGTTACGCTTTTTTACGATCAGATCATACATTCTCATCCAACAGAATCTCCTTTCAACCGTTTTTCGAAAGATACTTTGACATTCCGTATCCGTTTATGCTACAATCCACTTACTATGAAACTACCGGAACCATTTATAAAACGAATGAAATCTATGTTAGGCGGGGAGTATCCCGCTTTTGAAGCCTCCTATGACGAAGCGGCGGTAAAAGGGTTCCACCTGAATCCCAAGCGTCTCTCGGAAGAGGCTTTATTACGGTGTTTTGATGTTGATATTTCCCATATATTTAATATTAAATCCTGTTTTAACTTCAATGGTATGACGGAAAATGATTTTAAACTAGGTATGCATCCATTTCACCATGGCGGAGCTGTGTATTCGCAGGATCCATCCGCCANNCCTGTCAGCGGGATCGAGATTTCACCGGACTGGCGTGTCCTTGATCTTTGTGCCGCTCCCGGGGGAAAAAGCTCGCAGATCGCATCCCGTCTATCCGGGCATGGCTTTCTGCTTGCCAATGAACCCAATCCCTCCAGAAACAAAATATTGATCAGCAATATGGAGCGGATGGGATATCCCAATGTAGTTGTTACCAAATTAACTCCGCAGGAGATCGCCTCCTATTACCCGGAATATTTTCATATGGTCTTAGTCGATGCCCCCTGCTCCGGCGAAGGGATGTTCCGTAAATATCCGGAAAGCATCCGTGAATGGTCTCCCGAAAATGTTCTCCGCTGCAGCCAGCGGCAAAAGGAGATCCTTAGCCATGCGGTAGATACACTGCTTCCGGGCGGCATCCTGATCTATTCCACCTGTACCTATTCTGTCGAAGAAAATGAGGACATCGTCCGTTTTCTGCTTCAGGAATATTCTCTGGAACCCTATGCCATACCGGAACATCTACAGGCGATCACTGCTCCCGCTTTTGGAGAGGATCTTATCTGCTGTAGAAGGTCTTATCCTCATCTTTTCCAAGGCGAAGGACAGTTTATGGCATATTTCCAAAAACCGGGGACGTTACCCGACGCAACAGACAGTCAGCCGGTCAAGCCGTCTTTGGCGCTTCGGAAGATATCTTCTAAAAATATGTCCCTTATTCAGGAGACTTTTACCG
>DLOQ01000009.1:25934-30424 GCA_002479655.1 Lachnospiraceae bacterium UBA7480 | reverse complement strand
GGCGTTACGGCAGGCATGATGGAGAAAAACCGTTTTCTGCCGCATCATCATTTCTTTCATGCATACGGAAGTCTCTGCCGCAACACGCTTTCCCTTCCGCCGGAGGATCCCCGCATCCTACAATATCTTTCCGGTCAGGAACTCGCAGACGATAGTATATCAAAGGGTTACGGCGTTATCTGCTGCGAAGGCTGTCCACTCGGCGGCTTTAAGGCATCGAACGGCAGACTGAAAAATCATTATCCCAAAGCACTGCGTAACTTATGATCATCGTTCAAGCCATGCCATCAATGATAATTCAAAAGCCCTCACTTATGATATGGCTCATTGCTTTTGATCTTATAGGCACGGTAGACCTGTTCTAACAGCACCACCCGCATCAGTTGATGCGGAAATGTCATCTGAGAAAAACTAAGCGCAAGGTTCGCTTTTCTCTTTAATTCCTCATCAATTCCCAGGGAACCGCCGATCATAAACTGGAGATGGCTTTTTCCGCTCGTTTCCAGATCGCATATTTTTTTAGAAAAGCCTTCCGAAGTAAACGTCGTTCCTTCAATCGCAAGAGCGAACAAATAGGCGTTCGGTACAAGATATTTTTCCAGACGCGCCGCTTCCGCTTTCAAAACCATCTGCGTTTCCTTTTCGGAAGCATTCTCTGCTGTCTTTTCATCCTTTACTTCGAAGATATTAAGCTTGACATACCGCGAAAGCCTTTTACCATATTCTTCCGCCGCCTGTCGGTAGAAGCTTTCCTTTATGGANNTATCAAGTCTCATGCTCGTACAGCTCCTGATAGATCTTCTCCGTCATGTTGTCAGCATACGACGGATCCAGATTCATGAATTTTTCGGTCAGGACGTGCCTGATCTGTTCAATTCTGTAAAAATATTTTTCTTCCTCAGGAAGATCGTTTTCCATCCTTCCCTCCAGCATGGCATCAATCTGTTCGGAAGTCAATTCTTTCTGATACCACTTTTCGATCTCCCCTGTCATCTTATCTTCCTCCTTGGCAAAAGATAAAAGACTCTTAAAAGATTTGACTGATAAAAATCCCATGATGATCAGTGCGAGAAATAAAACGCCCATTACGGAACAGGTTATGGTCTTTGTAAAAGCGCTCCATCTGATCGTTATGATATTGAATATACATAAAATATCCAGTATCAAACCCACAAACCCAACTATGATCAGCGCAAATGCGGAAGATCTGACCTCCTGCGCCTGTTCCCGCTTGTTTTGATAGAGTTCACTGCCTCCCGAAGCTCTGCCGTTTCCGGCGCTGCGCATCTGCTGATAACGCATCTGATTTTCCATATGGGCGATCTCTCTAAGGACTATGGCAGCAGCTTCCCGTTCCTTGGGATCTACCAAAAGATAATGTATTTCATCTCCTTCATCGTATTGTACACGCGCTGATGAAATATTCTTTTGATTCAGCAGATCGGCAAGGCTTTGAAGCTGGATGGGCGCACCTTTGGCAATGATGTCCTCCTGCCGGATCAGACTTTCTACCAGCTTGCAGTGGCATTTTTTACATTCTTTAATCCCATCCACATATTCATTTTTACATTTTGGACACCACGCCATACGTTCACACTCCTTTGCTCTTAAAGCGCGCAGTACATCGCGCCTCTTATGCATTTGCCATGACTATAGTCACACCCCTACGGTATCATATTTTCTGAGACATCCACAACCGGTGGTGGCGGGGGCGCATATGCTTCGGGCGGGATAAGTTCCCCAAGGGAATACTCTCCTTCTTCAGAACGGATTCCCTTATACAGGCTTCCGTCATTGATATCCGCCAGATAAAAGGTTCCGGTTCTCATGCTTTGCGGCATTGTTCCCTGCTCTGTATTAGGACTGCTTGAAATCATATTTTCCATAAATATATAATAAATCTTATTTTCCAACGCGATTGCCGAAGACACGACATAACTATATTTCATCGAATTGCCCGCAACGGAGCCGGTCAGATCGCTGGCTTTTCCAAGATTTACATTATACTGCATCAGATTCGCCGTAATATCCTGCACCTGCGCCGTCCCCTGAAGGGAAAGATTGTAGTCCATTTCCGTAACTTCACCCGGAATCCCTTCCTGACTGTAGGCAATAAAGGTAAAATGACTCGTACCGAGCNNGAGCGGCATCGGGATCGGACCGGTATATTCCGTGCTTTCCTTCGTCGGCATCGTTCCGTCTGTCGTATAATAAACCGTACAATACAACTGCACATCAACCTTGATCAACTCAGGGCTCTGAAAATTGCCGCTTTCGAGAAGGACATTGGGTGGATTCGGCACGCGAATATCAATCGTGTAAGTCTTGGATGCCACATCGCTCTCTATCCCATAGGAATTGACAAAAATCGCATTGATCTTATAAATGCCAAGATCCAGGNNTATAGACCGGACTATCATATGTCGGCATGGTTCCGTCAACCGTGTAATAAATCGTGCCCTCGGAATTGGACGACAGTTTCAGATATACGATCTCATCATACGTGCCCTCCGGAGTGCTGAATTCCGGTTCATTAGCCAGATAATTCTGAAACTGGTTGACAACGATCATATCTTCACAATTTGACAGAATCTCCTCAATCATGGCATAATCCTGCTTCGATGCGTAATAATCAATCATCTTCCGGTAAGCCGCCTGATAATTGACATCTTTTGCATAAATGATCTCCCAAAGCATTAGGATGCCTTTTTCATCTTCGTTATTCTTAAAATAATATTCTGCCAGCTGATATTTTAAAGAGGTATCTTCCGAAGAAAGCATCACAGAGCGTTCCATATGCGCGATCGCGTCAGCATAGTTGCCCTCTGCCGCAAAGGAAGCCGCCAGCTGTGCCTGATATGACGAACTGCTGTTTTGATACATGTATTTCGAAAATCTGACGATCCCCGTCACAACAGATGCGATCAGCACAAGTAAAAGTGCGATCACCACCCACCGCAATCTGCTTTCCTTCATAAATTTCAGGAAATGATACATAATATGCGGATCTTCCTCATCAAAATCATCAAAATAATCCAGCTCGTATTCCTCATCAAATTCATCCGCAGCTTCATATTCCTCATCTACAGCTTCATATTCCTCATCATACGTATCCGCGTCGTCATATTCTTCCGCTGCTTCATACATGCCTTCATATTCTTCGGAGCCTTCTGTGGCAATATATTCTTCCTCTCCCTCTGCATCATCATATTCGTCATCATATCCCACGGGCATATCTTCGGGCGAATCCAGATCAAAATATTCCAGTCCGTCCATATCAAATCCGGTTTCCTCTAATGAATTGATATCAGATTCATTTTCAGCCGCTGCATCGATATCGGATACATTTGTATCCGGGTTATTATCCAACTCCCTGTATTCCTCATAAGATGCTTCCGCATCTACCTGAATATCCGACAACGTATCATTGATACTTTGCTCAATCTCCGGCTCATAATAAGGGACAAACTGAACTTCCTCTCCACATTTTGGACAGTATAGAAGATCATCCGTTATTTCCGCATTACAATTGGGACAAATCATAAGATAACCCTGATCCTTTCCTGACCGGCACATTGCGCCTGCTTATATCTGAGCATTACCGCAGCGCGCCTGACACACAATTATTCATCAGCATTGCAATCGTCATAGGTCCTACTCCGCCCGGAACAGGCGTGATTGCGCCGGCAATAGGAAATACATCCTCATAATCTACATCGCCGCACAGCTTATTTTCCGCATTCCTATGGATTCCGACATCGATTACCGTTGCTCCTTCTTTGACATATTCCCTGGTGATCATTCTGGGCTTTCCGACAGCAGCCACCAGAATATCCGCACGTTTACATACTTCCTTAAGATCCTTTGTCTTAGAATGTGTAATAGTCACGGTTCCATTCTCACGAAGCAGAAGCACTGCCATAGGCTTGCCGACGATATTGCTTCGTCCAATCACAACACATTCCTTCCCCGCGATCTCGATATTGCTCCGTTTCAAAAGCTGGATAATCCCCGCCGGGGTACAGGGCAGAAAACCAGGCTGCCCGATCATCAGCGCGCCTACGCTTTCCGGATGAAATCCATCAACATCTTTAACTGGCGAGATCGCTTTGATCACGGCATCCTCATCAATATGCTCCGGCAACGGCAGCTGCACAAGGATACCATTAATCTTATCATCCTGATTTAGGCGTTCGATCAATGAAATCAATTCCTCCTGCGCAGCCGTCTCAGGAAGTTCATAACTTTCCGAGCGGATGCCGATATATGCGCATGCTTTTTTCTTATTGCCGACATACACACTCGATGCCGGATCCGTTCCTACCTGTATCACGGCAAGAGCAATCTCCTTCCCGTCTTTTTTCAATGCCTCCACCTGTTCTTTTAATTCGTCCTTGATCTCCTGGCTGATCTTTTTGCCGTCTATTATATATGCCATATGATCTCTCCTTTTTATCTTAAATTTCTATTTTAGATATTTGCGAAACTCT
>DLOQ01000009.1:20718-25804 GCA_002479655.1 Lachnospiraceae bacterium UBA7480 | reverse complement strand
TAGAGTTTCGCAATTACCTTTTAAATTTCTATTTTAAAACAGCCCTGTGATTTTATCATCTATCACATCGATCCCCTCCGCTGCGGGCGTCTTCGGCAGCCCCGGCATCGTCATGATCGATCCTGTAATCACAACGATAAATCCCGCTCCGGCATTCAGATACACCTCGCGGACATGAACCGTGAATCCCTTCGGTCTTCCCAGCTTTGCCGGATCATCGGACAGGGAATACTGCGTCTTTGCCATACAGACAGGCAGGCTTCCATATCCCATATCCATGATTTTTTTTAGCTGTTTTTTCGCAGCCGCCGCATAAGATACATCGTCTGCGCCATAGATCTTCTGCGCGATACATGTGATCTTCTGCTCCGGCGTCAGCTCGTCTTCGTAAAGATAATGAAAATCAGGACGTTCATTTTCCAGCATCCCGATCACCTTTTCAGCCAGCTCCAGACCGCCTTCTCCGCCCTGTTCCCATACGCTGGCAAGCGCAAATGCACATCCTTTTTTCTCTACAAAAGCACGTACATAAGAAAGCTCCGCTTCGGTATCGCTCGAAAACTGATTGAGCGTCACGACGATCGGCACGCCGTAATTCTGCAGATTTTCAATATGTTTTTCCAGATTGACGATACCTTCCTGTAACGCACGCAGATCTTCTTCTCCTAATCTGCTCTTATCTACACCACCATTATATTTCAAAGCGCGTATTGTTGCAACCAGTACGATGACATCCGGTTTCAGCCCGGCTTTGCGGCATTTGATATCAAGAAATTTCTCCGCGCCGAGATCAGAGCCGAAGCCCGCCTCGGTCACCGCGATATCGGACAGCTTCAAGGCAAGCTTTGTCGCACGGACGGAATTGCAGCCATGGGCAATATTGGCAAATGGTCCGCCATGAACAAAGGCCGGCGTATGCTCTAATGTCTGGATCAGATTGGGCTTCATGGCATCCTTTAAGAGCGCCGCCATCGCACCTACCGCTTTCAGCTGCTTTGCTGTAACCGCTTCTCCGTCCATATCATATGCTACGATGATCCGGGAAAGCCTTTCCTTTAGATCCTCCATATCGTCCGCAAGACAAAGGATTGCCATGATTTCAGAGGCTACGGAGATCACAAAATGATCCTCCCTGACGACACCATCCGTTTTTCCGCCCATACCGACAACGATATTCCGAAGCGCCCTGTCATTCATATCCAGACAGCGTTTCCAAACGATCTGTCTGGTGTCGATCCGCAGTTCATTGCCCTGCTGGATATGATTGTCAAGCATAGCCGCCAGAAGATTGTTCGCTGAAGTGATTGCATGAAAATCACCGGTAAAATGAAGATTCAGCTCTTCCATGGGAACGACCTGCGAATAGCCTCCGCCTGCCGCGCCTCCCTTGATGCCAAAACACGGTCCAAGGGACGGTTCCCTGAGAACTACCGATGCTTTCTTTCCCATGCGGCACAATGCCTGACCGAGACCGATGGTAACTGTCGTTTTGCCCTCGCCTGCCGGTGTAGGATTGACCGCCGTGACAAGCACAAGCCTGCCGTCGGGGTTTCCAAGTGTTTTTTGAATACATTCATTACTAATCTTCGCCTTATATTTTCCATAACATTCCAGATCATCCTCTGTAATGCCCAACTGACCGGCAATCTCGCCGATCGGCAGCATCTTTGCTTCCTGTGCGATCTGAATGTCTGATTTTATTATTTTTTCACTCATATGGCTCTCCATTCCAGCTTATTTTTCAATCTAATGCTTTCCGGTATTTTTGCTTTGTAAGAACTCCTCTAACTGAGCGGGAGTCATCAACACCCGCCTTGGCTTCGTGCCTTCCTCCGGGCCAACGACGCCTGCCGCCTCCATCTGGTCAACAATCCTTGCCGCTCTGTTATATCCTACCTTAAATACACGTTGCAGCATACCGCTGGAAGCCTTTTCCTTTTCTACCACAAAGCGGCATGCTTCGTCAAAATAGGCATCCAGTGAATCCTCTGCTCCTGATCCGTTCTTTGACGACGCACTCTCCTGGGCGGCATCGCCCTCCGACATCCCTGCGATCTGCTGCTCTACGGCGGCATCATAGGCCTGATCTCCGGGATTTTTCTTTAAGAAATCAACGACATCCGACACCTCCTGATCCGACACAAAAGCCCCCTGAACACGCAGCGGTTTGGAATATCCCTGCGGATAAAATAACATATCTCCTTTGCCCAGAAGCTTTTCCGCGCCCACCATATCCAGTATCGTGCGGGAATCTACACCGCTTGTCACCTTAAATGCGACACGGCTTGGCATATTGGCTTTGATCAGTCCTGTAATGACATCTACGGAAGGACGCTGCGTCGCAATGACCAGATGGATGCCGGCAGCCCGGGCAAGCTGTGCCAGACGGCAGATCGATTCTTCCACTTCCTTGGAAGCAACCATCATAAGGTCAGCAAGCTCATCCACGATCACGATGATCTGCGGCATCTTCTGCAGTTCTGCGCCCTCGCCCTTTGCCTGCATATCCTCTACTCTTTTATTATAACCCTTGAGATCACGCAGACCAAAATCCGCAAACGCCTTATACCGTTTTGTCATCTCTGCCACCGCCCACTGCAGCGCCGCATTGGCTTTACGCGGATCTGTAACGACAGGGATCAACAGATGCGGAATCCCGTTATATACGCTGAGCTCTACTACTTTCGGATCGATCATGATCAGCTTGACATCATCAGGATGTGCCTTATACAAGATACTCATAATCAGTGTATTGATGCAGACTGATTTACCGGAGCCGGTTGCCCCGGCCACCAGCATATGCGGCATTTTGGCAATATCCGCAACGATCGTCTTGCCTGTGATATCCTTTCCGACAGCAAATGTCAGATTGGAAGCAGCAGTCTTATACTCGGAAGATTCAATCAGGTCACGGATCAGTACATCGCTTGTTTTCTTGTTGGGAAGCTCGATCCCCACGGCTGCCTTTCCCGGAATCGGCGCCTCGATACGAATATCTTCCGCCGCAAGATTTAATTTGATATCATCTGCCAGACTGACGATCTTATTGACCTTGATCCCTTCCCCAAGCTGAAGCTCATATCTTGTCACGGATGGTCCCTGACTGATATTGGTGACAGTGACTGCTACGCCAAAGGTCTTTAACGTCTGCTGCAATAACAGGGCGGTTTCCTGCAGTTCCTGATCGCTGTCGCCCCGCTTCTTATTTTCATTTTTCTTTAAAAAAGATAATTTGGGTTTTTCATATTTTTTAGGTTTCCATAGTGATTTTACACTCTGTGACGGATTATGGGCTTCCGTATCCTTCGCCTGGGAAGCTTCGACATCCATATTGCTTCGGTGGCTTCGTTCCGTCACGGGCTGCGGCATCCGACTTAGATCCGGCATAGCCACAACTGATTCCTCTGTCGTATGCGCATGGTATTCCATAGACGCTTCGTCGTCATTATCGGCTAAAGTCTGTGTTTCATAAGAAGCATCGTTGTCCGTTTGAAAAATACTGCCTGCGGTATGCGACTCATACAGTTCATCAGCATCGGAAACGTCGATTTCCGGCATTTCCTCATCAGAATGGCTGATGGTGATCTCCCTCATTGACGAAACGGGAATCTCCGGATGCGTCTGTTCCCTGTCAGCAGGTTCTTCCAAAAGGGTAATCTCATGTATGTCATCATGATGCGTTTTTTTATTCGGATCTTCTATCAGCACCTGATTAATGTCTATCTTATTTTTCTTTGTATTATGTACAGAAGCGTGGGCAGTCGCGATCCGCTCATCCTCCCGCCGTTCTTCCAGTTCCCGGCGTTTCTGCTTCGCTTCTTCTCTTTTTTGCTGCTGTTCCTTTGCCTTTTCCAAAGCAGTATTTTTCGCGCGTTCCGCAATGCTTTGTCTGCTGCTGCGTGCTGTTAAAAACGCATCTTCTTCCTGCTCGTCTACCGGCACAAGCGCGTATTGTCCATTATCGTCTTCCGCATAACGGTCACGGGACGCTGTGCGCCACAATTTCAATTTTGCCAGAAGAGAACGCTCGGTGATCAGCACAATACAGATTAATGCCAGCACAACCGCAAGAAAGATAGAGCCGGCCTGTCCAAATATCTGATAGAGCCAGCATGCTGCCAGTCCGAAAATCACACCTCCGCCGCCCTGCTTATCGTAAAGCTGACTGACCTGCTTTTCCGCGCCGGCAAGATAAGCAATATCCATTCCGGTAATATAGCACAGCAGTATTCCAATCATAAAGATCAGCGCCAATGCGGAAATGAGCTTTAGTGTCGCTATCTGATTGGCTGCATTGGAGATTTTAAAGCAGATCCCGATAAATACAATAATCGGGATCAGATATCCTAATATACCGAACACCCCAAGCATAAAGGACTTTACTGCCGGGCCAAATGCTCCCTTGATCACATTGATCATACACAGGAAAATCATCAGGACAACGCAAAAAACAATTAAGGCAGCCGCCTCCTGACGAATTTTTGCGTCTACTTCTTTTCTTACGGTATCTTGAACATTACGGCTGTTTCTTCCCGATGATCTGTTTCTGTTTTTATTGGCTGTACCGGCGCTTCGATGATTATTTTTTCCGCCGCTGCTTCTCTGACTCCCTGATGCTGCCACCCAATCTGCCTCCGTTACAAAACTTCTTAGTGAATTATATCCGCAGTACCCTAGCTCGATTCCGCTTTGCTCCATCTCGCTCGCGGGCTTCGCATACAGTATATCACAAATACTATATTTTGTCACTAAGAAACAACAGAGACACTATATCATGGTCTGCAGTCTGCTGATAGCGGAGGATAATCCGCCGGTTTCATTAATGATCCCATGCTCGACGGCTTCTTTTCCCACCAGGATCGTCCCGATATCCTTGGTCAGCATACCGGTCTCCATCATCAACGCTTCAAAACGCTCTTTTTTCACCTGACAATGACTGCAGACAAATTGTGTAATCCGTTCCTGTATCTTTTTAAAATAATCATAGGTCTGTCTTGCCCCGATGATCATGCCGTTTAATCTGACCGGATGGATCACCATCGTTCCCGTCGGTACGATCATGGAATAATCCGTACTGACAGCAATC
>DLOQ01000009.1:20439-20699 GCA_002479655.1 Lachnospiraceae bacterium UBA7480 | reverse complement strand
TGGAAATCATCTCGGCAATCGCCAGTCCTGCCTCCACATCCCCTCCCATAGTATTTAACAGAAAAAGGACGCCCTTTACCTGTTCATCCATCTCATATTCCGCAAGCCTCGGTAGAATATGCTCATATTTTGTAGTTTTAGAAGAACTGGAAAGATTCTCGTGACCTTCGATTTCACCAATGATTGTCATGATTTCTATCTTTTTCCCCTTAGATACCGCGGAGACATTCCCCTCCTCCCAGATCTGTTCACGATCATCT
>DLOQ01000009.1:16842-20389 GCA_002479655.1 Lachnospiraceae bacterium UBA7480 | reverse complement strand
GCCTTTCCGTGACCTGCGGATCGAAATGCGCTTTAACACTATGCCGCAGACACAATATTTATAAAATAAATTTATTTTGATCAAATAAAAAGAAGGATATCAATTGATATCCCATATCAATCATCATCCTTCTTTTATCTTATCCATTTTTTTAATTTATATCAAAAAAATCTCTCCCGTTTAATTCCACCAGATCAAAATGCATCTCATATTCTGACGGTTCAATATCAAACTCCATCTCCTTTGGCACTCGTTTTTTAGGCGTAGGCAGAGGATTANNTGCGCCGTCTTTGCAGCCTCAATTGCCTCCAATTCCAGCTCCAATGCTGATTTTGGCTCATCTACAGCATTCTGAGCGCCGGCTGACGACATTGGTGAAACACTCTGTCCATTATTCGCTGATGGCGCGGGAACACTTGGAGCAGGCGCTGGCGATGGCGAAGCAGTACTCTGGACATTATTCATTGGCACTAATGGACGGTTTTGAAACCTTGACGGTTTTTCACTGACCTTTGCCGTCTTATAATCCATCCNNTGCCATATTTCAGGGCGGGATTCATCTGTTTGACGGGCTGTTTCGCTTCCGGTTCCTGTTTCCCTTCCGGGCCCTGAGCGGGAGCCGGCTCCGGTACAGCAGTTCCTACTGTCATCCCATTCTGCGCTTGTTGTACTTCTTTTCCAATATTCATTACGGAATCATCCATATACACCACCGTACCTTCCTTTTAATATTAAACCATTGACAATCATAAATCCGCTGACGTTCTTAAGCATGTCCTCCCGGCTCCAGCCGCGTCTCTATATTGTATTTTGGACGGCGTTTGACTTCTTTATAGATCTTGCCGATATATTCTCCCACAATACCGATGGACAAGAGTTGTACACCACCCAGAAACCAGATCGACAAGATCAGGGAAGTCCATCCCTTTTCAACGGAACCCGAAAAATAAGAAACAAATGCATATACTGCCGCCGCAAAACAGCAGCCCAGTATGATGATGCCCAGTGAAATGATCATGGAGATCGGCTTTATGCTAAAAGAGGTTATGCCGTCTATGGCAAGTCCCAACATCTTTTTGAACGGATATTTAGAAGCGCCTGCCGCCCGTTCATGACGCTCATAATATACTTCCGCAGTCTCATAACCAAGCAGCGGCACCATCCCGCGAAGATAGATATTGCTTTCTTCATAGCGAAAAAGCTCTTCCACTGCCCGCTTGGACATCAGCCGGTAATCCGCATGATTATAAACCGTTTCCACACCCATGACATCCAGGAGTTTATAAAATATCTGCGCTGTATTGCGTTTCATGAAGGAATCGGTCTTACGGGCGCTTCTGACGCCATAGACGATATCCTTCCCCTGATGACAGGCATCCACCATATCTTCAATGACATTGACATCATCCTGAAGATCCGCATCAATGGAAACGATCATATCCGCCATTTCCTTAGCGCAGGACAATCCCGCGAGAAGGGCATTCTGATGTCCCACATTTCTGGCCAGCTTGACGGCGCATATATCCTTTGAGATTGACTGTTCCTTCGCTAAGATCTCCCACGTCCGGTCTTTGCTTCCATCATTGACAAACAGCATAAAGCTGTCCGGACTGATCTTGTTTGCATCAATCAATCTTTTTAAAATTTGACGCAGCCCTGCCAGACAAAGCGGAAGCACTTCCTCCTCATTATAACATGGAACTACAACAGCCAATCTATCCATCGGATTCTCCTAATCATTCATCCCAATTTGTATATACGGACTGTACGTCATCATCGTCATCCAATAAGTCAAGCGTTTTCTGCAGACTCTTGACGCTGTCCTCGTCCGTCAATTCCACATAATTCTGCGGCAGCTTTGTCACTTCCGCGGATGCAATCGGCAGCTTTAGTCCTTCCATCGCCGCCAATACTTCCGGAAACGCATCCGGCTCCGTCAGAATCTCGTAAGAATCCTCTTCCTCGGCAAAATCATCCGCCCCGGCATCCAGCGCCTTTTCCATCAAGGTGTCCGCGTCCAGTCCGCACTCTTCCTTATCGATGATGATCTGTCCCTTCGTATCAAACATAAAGGATACGCATCCCTGCGCGCCGATACTTCCGCCGCCCTTGGTAAATGCGCTTCGCACATTGGCTGCCGTGCGGTTCTTATTATCGGTCAGCGCTTCCACTATGATCGCTATCCCTTTTGGGCCATATCCTTCATATACGACGTGTTCATAATTGACGGCATTGCCATCGCCCGCCGCTTTCTTGATTCCCCGTTCGATCGTTTCATTCGGCATATTGTTGGCTTTCGCTTTTGCAATTACGGTAGCCAGCTTATAATTATTGGCGGGATCCGGTCCGCCTTCCTTTACGGCAACTGCGATCTCCCTTCCGAGAATGGTAAAGATCTTTCCCTTCGCAGCGTCATTTTTCTCTTTTTTGTGTTTAATGTTGGCAAATTTTGAATGTCCGGACATTTCAAACCTCCTGTAATCTTTTTGTTTTTCATATTTCTTTATTTTGATCTTCTTCCTGTGGAATCGGTGTCACCTGTATGGTCTTGATCACCTTATTCTCTACTTCCAATACCTTAAAGCGGTAATTCCCGATCCTCGTCTCAAACAGATCGTCCTCTTCCGGGATCTTTTCCATCAGTGACACAAGATATCCGTTGATCGTCTCAAATTCCTGCTCGCCAAAATCGATCCCGAACGTATCCGTCAGCTCCTCCAGTCTTGTCAGTCCGTCGATCTGATAGATTTCTTCTTTTTCATGCTTCTGGATCATATGGACGTCGGCATCATATTCATCCTGAATATTGCCAACGATCTCCTCTAAGATATCCTCCATCGCAACCAGCCCGGAGGTCTGTCCGTATTCATCCACAACGATGACCATCTGCGTTTTGGTTGCCTGCATTTCCTCAAATAATGCGTCTACCGCTCTTGTTTCCGGGACAAAGACAGCATCCCTGATCAGTCCCGCCGTCTCCTTCAGCGTCTTGTTCAGCTTTGGATTTTCACTTTGCACCCGTACCAGATCCTTGATATGCAGGATACCGACGATATGATCGATATTCTCCTCATAAACAGGATAACGGCTGTAATTATTATTCAGGATCTCCCACAGGGCATCCTTGACCTTGATATCCGCATCCAGGCCGGAAATGTTATTGCGGTTTGTCATGATATCCTTCGCCTGTTTGTCGGAAAGCTCGAAGATATTATTGATCATCTCGGCTTCATTGGCCTGCAGGATCCCTTTTTCCTGTCCTTCATTGACGATCGCAATGATCTCTTCCTCCGTCACGTCCGCCGCATCCGATTTTTTCTGGATGCCAAACAGCAGTTCCAGAAATCCGACACTTTTTCGCAAAAACCATGTAAGTGGCGTCAGCAGGATCAATAATACATGTACGATCCCGTAAAATATCCTGATGACCTGCACCGGATATCTTGACGCGATACGCTTCGGCAGCAAGATGCCAAAGATCAACAGCAGATATATAAAGCCCACCATCATCAGTATGCCGTATCGCATCGTCATAAAATGGCTGCTG
>DLOQ01000009.1:16012-16743 GCA_002479655.1 Lachnospiraceae bacterium UBA7480 | reverse complement strand
GCTTCCCCAAAAGAATAAAGGATAAAATATATGAGAATCATAGCAATATATACTATGATCCCTGCCGCCAGGCCATCTCCCATAAGAAACGCCATACTGCCCGCCGCAGAATCATCATTCATAATAAAATTTTCACCATACCTTCCTCATCGGCTTCTATCACTGCAATTAAATATAACATTTTCATGGATAAACGTCAAGAAAGGCTCTTATGTATCCAATTCCAGACTTATCTTCAGCGCACGGTCTACCTTTGTCATGATCTCACGATCCAGATGACAGACCATCTCCCGCATCCTTTTTTTATCCACTGTCCGAAGCTGTTCCAAAAGAATCACGGAATCCTTTTCCATCTGATATCTGGAAGCCTCCAGCTCTATATGCGTAGGCAGCTTGGCTTTATTCATCCTGGACGTGATCGCCGCAACGATCACGGTAGGACTGTGTTTGTTGCCAATATCATTCTGGATGATCACTACCGGACGGATCCCTCCCTGTTCCGACCCAACCACCGGCCGCAGATCAGCATAATAAACATCTCCTCGTTTCATAACAATCCTTTCAATTCAACACAATAACTATTTTGCCTTCTTATGTATGAAACAATTCTATTTATGTATTATGCCCATGATTCTTAGAACTATACTTATTTCTTTATTAAGAGTTGGGTGTCAAAAGATACCTTTTAAGTTCTAGGCGGCAGGCTGCGCAAGCATAATCTGTGCATATGC
>DLOQ01000009.1:12308-15887 GCA_002479655.1 Lachnospiraceae bacterium UBA7480 | reverse complement strand
TCCCAATGCATATGCACAGATGATTGCATGAGCAGCTTGCCATATGATTTCTTTAAAAGTACTTTGTGACACCCGAATCTTACTGATAGATCCGCGGCACACGTTTATTGATATTGCAGGCGATCTCATAATTAATCGTTCCACAGAGCTTAGCCAGCTCATCCATAGGAATCTCCTCTTCCTGATCCCTGCCAATCAAGGTCACCGTATCGCCGCGGCTGACACCCTCAATCTTCGTAACATCCACCATAAATTGATCCATGCAGACGCGGCCGATGATCGGCGCGCGCTTTCCGCGGATCAGTACTGCTCCCTGATTGGATAACAGTCGCGGATAACCGTCGCCATATCCTACCGGTATCGTTGCAACCACCGTCTCCTCTGATGTAATATATGTTCCTCCGTAGCTTATGGGAACTCCCGCAGGTAATGTTTTGACATATGCAACCGTGCTTTTCCAGCTTAAAACAGGCCTAAGCGCAATCACATCCGTTGAGACCTCATCAGAAGGCATCAGTCCGTAAATGATGATCCCTGCCCGTACCAGTTCTGTTTTTGCCGTCTCAAATCCCATGATTCCGGCGCTGTTTAAACAATGCTTCAGGGGAATGGCGATTCCTTCCTTTTCCAGTTCCCCGCAGAACGCTTTGAAACGGTCGAGCTGCTGCTGCGCCGGAACATGATCCCATTCATCCGCTCTGGCAAGATGCGTAAAGATTCCTTCTAAAACAAGCGCGTCCAGAGAAGCTATCCTTTTTACCGTTTCGATGCCTTCTTTTACAGCCGGCAGACCGATCCGTGACATGCCGGTATCCACCTTGATATGTATGGGAATCGTTTTCTTCTGTTTTTCAGCTTCCTGACACAATGCCTCTGCGCTTTCCATATCAAATATCGTCGGCGTCACTTCATATTTGATCAGGGTTTCATAGGCAGTGGGAAATACATATCCCAAGATCAGAATCCGTTTTTTCACTCCGGCTTCCCTTAACTCAACAGCTTCCTCTATCGTTGCCACGGCATATCCCCAGACAAATGAAAACTGTTCCAATTCTTCCGCAAGCCTGACTGCGCCATGTCCGTAACCGTCTGTCTTGATCACCGCAATCAAAGGCACATTGCTTCGTGCATATATATTACGGATATTTTGGCGAAACGCCTCTATGTCTATTGTTACATAAGTTCTTTCTTTTGATATATTTTGCGCTTCCAAAATCATATGCCGCCTTCTTTCAATACTATTGGGATCATATCCGGCAGATCGCCCGCTTTCACGGAAGCCCGGTGATAGCGTTCTGCCGCATAACATCCGGCTTTTCCGTGAACAAAGACCGCAACTGCGGTTCTCACTGCTATGTCGGCAGCCTGGACGCCGCCATCCCGCTGTCTTCGATTATCTTTAAAGCCGCTGTTCATACCGGAAAACACAGCGATCATTCCGGCCAATACATCTCCGCTTCCTGCCGTCGCCAGCGCATCCGTTCCACTGTCCGAGATATATACCGTCTTTCCATCGGTAATCAGCGTCACGGCATCCTTTAATACAAGGATACATCCATACTCCGCCGCCCAATGCTTACAATATTCCATATCCTGATGCTTTGCCGCCTCCACCGGCTTTCCGCATAATCGTGAAAACTCCAGCGGATGAGGCGTCAATACCGTCGGATATCCCTTCTCCTTCCGATTGGTCAGCCAATCTAAATGCTTGCTGAGGATATTCAACGCATCTCCGTCCACAATGGCTGTTTTCTCATAATAACGCATCACGTATTCCGTCAGTGCCGGTGCAGGATGTTCTTTCGATAATCCGCAGCCGATCAGCAACGATGTGCTCCAGTCAAAATATTCTTTCATTTTTTCATGATTGATGACGTATTCCATCTTCTGGTCTGTGCCCAGCACATGTTCATAGTCGTCAAAGAGGGCCTCCGGCACGGAAACAGATAAGCTCTGGCGGTTGTTCCTGTGGGAAAGCACACGCACCATCCCTGCGCCGCTGCGAAAGGCAGCCTGCGTACTGAGCGTCATCGCACCCGCCATAGCCTCAGAGCCGGTGACCGATAAGATCTTGCCGTATGTCCCTTTATTACCATAGGGGTCTCTATAAGGAAGAATATGCAGATCCTCATCCTCCATCAGATAATGGGCAAACGCAGTATCTCCTTTGCAGATACCGATATCCCCGACAAAAGCCTTACCGCAGCAAAGCGGTCCCTTTCCCAAAAGCATACCCGTTTTCCGCCACTGGAATGTTACCGTTTCATCCGCCATGACGGCTTTTCCCATGATACTGCCGCTGTCCGCTTGAAGTCCGCTGGGAAGATCCACTGCAATCACTTTTGCGCCTTGTTTCCGGTGAAGCGTATTGATCAGATCAACTGCTTTTAAAAACTCCCCTTCCAGCTCCCTGTGCAGACCGATCCCAAACAATGCGTCAATAACATACGCATAGCCATCCGCTTCACTGATTGTGTCGATCCCGCGTTCTACAGATATGCAAAGCTGTTTCAAAATATGCTGCTGCAGTTTATTTTCTTCCGTAGCTTTCTCGGCATTGCCAACCATGACTACCCGAACCTGACGCCCTTGTCCGGCAAGGAGTCTGGCAGCTGCCAGTCCGTCCGCTCCGTTGTTGCCGTAACCGCAGAAAAGCAATATTTTTCCGGACAAATCATCTTGGATACGGGAACATACAAAAAGAGCCGCCTTTTCCATCAGGACAAGAGATGGAATACCGACCTGCTCTATTGTATATCGCTCACATTTTTTCATTTCCTCTGAAGTCAGCACCGGTTTCATGTTTCCCGCTATACTCCTTTTACAGCCTGTATATTTGCATGCCAAAATTTATCGATTCTTTAATTGTTTTCTTTCTTATCACTATTTTCTTTCTTTTCACTGCCGGAATCTTTGGGTTTCATCTTCTCCGCCGGATTATATGCCATATCAAAAATATCGATCACTTCCGCGCCGAAAATGTCATGCATATAGATATAGATATTTTGATTCAGCTGTTCGAACTGCTGTTTTCTGACGACATTCTTTTTTAATTCTATCCGGATATTGGTAATCCAGTCCGCAATCTCCGTAATTTTCTCGGAATTTTCCTGGATCGCCTCATAGCAGACCTGCATAGTCTCTACCATCAGATCAAAATTGACCTTGTCTATCTGCAATGGCAGTTCTTTCATTTCTTCTTGGTACTCTGCCAGCTTTTGATTACATTCTTCAAATTGTTTTTTATATTCTGCCTGTTTTTTTGCATTGGCGCCGTCCATTTCGTCAACGATATTTTCCATCAGCAGCTTCTTTTGCTTCCGCAGCGCCTTTGTCTCCGTATTCACTTTCCCCTGACGCTTTAACAGCGCCTTTAATTNNCCAGCTTCTGCATCCGTGATGTTTTTTCCAGCCCGTTCATCAGACGGTACCACTTATTATCCAGGGAGATCATGGGAAGCGTTTTCCCTTTTAAAGCCGGAATGAATACTTCTTCTTTTCTTGACAAGGCAGCTCACCTCACAATTTCTATCATATTCAGACAATTGCGAAACTCTTACAAAATTTTTCTCTATTGTG
>DLOQ01000009.1:10671-12175 GCA_002479655.1 Lachnospiraceae bacterium UBA7480 | reverse complement strand
CTGCTATTGAGAGTTTCGCAAATATCTATCTATCATTTTAACAGATGTTCATTACAGTAATCCTTCCAGCGTCGTGCGGATTGCCTTGATAAACTCCTGACTGTTCAATACCGTAACATCCGTAAGCGACGTGATCAGCGCCAGATCCTTTGTCATCCTGCCGCTTTCGATGGTCTGCAAAGTCGCTTTCTCCAGACAGTCCGCAAATCTTACCAGCTCCGGAAGCTCATCCAGTTCCCCGCGTTTCTTAAGTGCGCCTGTCCAAGCGAAGATCGTCGCCACGGAATTGGTCGAAGTCTCCTCGCCTTTTAAATGCTTATAATAATGACGCTGCACCGTACCATGTGCCGCTTCATATTCATAAATACCATCGGGAGATACCAGAACGGAAGTCATCATGGCAAGTGAACCGAATGCGGAACTGACCATATCGCTCATTACATCCCCGTCATAATTCTTACATGCCCAGATAAATCCGCCTTTCGCCTTCATCACTCTGGCAACCGCGTCATCGATCAGCGTATAGAAATATTCGATACCCGCCTGTTCAAAAGCCGTCTTATACTCAGCCTCATAAATCTCAGCAAAGATATCCTTAAAAGTATGGTCATATTTTTTGGAAATGGTGTCCTTTGTTGCAAACCATAGATCCTGCTTTGTGTCCAAGGCAAAGTTAAAACACGATTTAGCAAAACTGCGGATGGATTTTTCCGTATTATGCATGCCCTGCAGGATGCCTGCCCCCTGAAATTCATGGATCAGCTCTTTGGTTACATTGCCGTTTTCATCTTCAAAAACCAGATAAGCCTTGCCCGGTCCCGGCGCTTTGATCTCCGTATTCTTATAGACATCCCCATAAGCATGACGCGCAAGCGTGATTGGCTTTTCCCAGTTCTTTACGCAGGGGCTGATTCCCTTCACTACAATAGGCGTCCGAAATACCGTGCCGTCCAGAATCGCGCGGATCGTGCCATTGGGGCTTTTGTACATTTCTTTGAGGTCATATTCTTCCATACGCGCCGCATTGGGCGTAATGGTGGCGCATTTAACAGCTACGCCGTACTTCTTTGCCGCAAGCGCAGAATCGGTCGTCACCTGATCGTTCGTCTCATTGCGGTATTTCAGACCAAGGTCATAATATTCCGTCTTCAGATCAATATATGGCAGTAACAGCTCCTCCTTAATCATCTGCCAGAGGATCCTTGTCATCTCATCCCCATCCATCTCTACCAAAGGTACTTTCATTGTAATCTTATCCATGCTGCCGCTCCTCCTAGTTCTTCTCACTGCTAATTTTATCTCATTCCCGGAATATCGTCAACACAAACTATGCGAAATACCCATTGGTATGAGCATTAGAAACACTTTTCACATTAATAAACGGGCAATATCCAGAACGCCCCAGCCCTGCAGATTCCAAGGTTCATTGATATCACGCGCCGCATGCTGCAGCCGTGTTATCAACTGCTGCGAGGAAAGATACCGCTCTGCCAGCAGCATTGCC
>DLOQ01000009.1:9143-10650 GCA_002479655.1 Lachnospiraceae bacterium UBA7480 | reverse complement strand
CTTTTCGGTGTCCATGCCTGTACCTGTGGTAACAAGAGATAATGTCCGTTCCGGGCGCAACCAGATCCGGCTTTTTCAGGGAATACCTGCTGGGACCTCTGGCAGAATATTCGGAACAACTTCTTCCGTTCTTTCCTTTATATCCAAAGTCATAACACCCTACAGAAATCACATCATCCCCTTCACCAAGGGCGGATAGTGTCATAGGTTCCGGACCGTTGTTCCCTGCTGCGGTAATGACCAGGATGTCTTCCTGATACAGCCTGCTGATTGCCTGCTGCATAAGCTTTCTTTTGTCACTGCTGACATGATTTTCCATCCCAATGGAAATATTGACAATCCTTATATGATAACGCTTCCTGTTCCGGTAGATCCAATCCAATGCGTCCAACAAGTGTGCTGCCGCTCCGCCTCCCTTTTTATCCAGTATTTTCATTGCGATGATCCTCGCGGACGGAATGACGCCCTCATAAGCTCCGTTGGAAAGTCTGCCGCTGCCGCAGATGATCCCTGCCNNACCCCGACGCCTCCGGCGCCATTGTTGCCTTTGGCCCCAATAATGCCTGCCACATGGGTTCCGTGTCCAAAATCATCATACGGCGTTTTTTTTCCTCCCACCACATCATGAAAGGCAACAATATTTTGCGCAATATCAGGATGTCTTTCCACACCGGAATCAAGAATTGCAATTGAAAAATCACACGGATGATGCCGAAGTTCTGCGTAATCATCCAGATGAAGCAAAGCGCGTACCCGTTTCAAAAGCTGTCTTCTTCCATCTTTTTCTCATAACCAATATATGAAAAAAAATGCAAAGCGTACCTTTACATAAAAATAAAGCGCATAGTCTTGAATAATTCATTTTTTGAGTATCAAGACTTTTGAATAATCGCAGTGCTTTTCTGATTTTACTTTTAGACCATATTTTTCAAAATAAGTTTTTAAGTCTTTACTTATAAATGCTTTATAAGGTTTTGGCTCTAATACCTCTATTGGTAAAAATAATATTTTATTAAACCATTTTTTGCTTCGTTCCCATTCAGTTATGACAATTTCACCATCATCTTTCAATACCCTTTTTGCTTCACTGATAATGCCATCGGCTAAATCATCATCTATTTCATGCAAGACCAATGACAACAATATCTTATCAAAACATTTGTCTTTGAATTTCAATTTTGTTGCGTCCATACGGTACAATTTTATATTTAAGATGTCTTCCTTATGTGCTTTTTCCCTTGCAATTCCAAGCATATCCTTTGATAAGTCAATCCCTATCACTTTTGACTGAGAATTTGCCTTTGCAATTTTTAAGGCATTTGTCGCTGTACCAGTACACAAATCCAAAACACTGTCGCCATTTTCTATTGTTTCAAATACGATTTTTCTCGGACTATTACTATAATTTCTGAAGTAGATAACATCTACCAAATCATAGAACTTTGACATGGTTTTATAAAATATCTCTGATTTCATTGCAAACTCCTTAGCCGTTTAATAAAAAGCA
>DLOQ01000009.1:6509-9073 GCA_002479655.1 Lachnospiraceae bacterium UBA7480 | reverse complement strand
CGCAAACGCATAACTGCCGATGGATATTAGCCCTGCGGGGAATGTTACCGACGTCAGCTCGTGATGATCACGGAATACGCCGGACGCAATATATTTTACATTCTCCGGTATCACAATCGACGCGTCGGAGCCCTTATAGGAGATCAGCACGCCGTCCCCGACAACCAGATAATCCCCCGTTCCCGGTGAATTTCTCCAGTTTTCCAGCCATGGCGTATGCTCAAATGCATAAGCCTCAACATTCGTCACAGTAGAAGGAATCGTCACCTCCGTAAGCTGATCACAGTGATAAAACGCGCCATAAGAGACTGTCCGCAGACCTTCCGGAAGAACCGCCTGCGTTATGCCGGTCCTGGCAAATGCCAGCTGTCCGATTACCTCGACCGGACCGGATGCTGTGAAATCATAGGCAGTCAAATCCGGCTGATTATAATAAGCATAATCCGCAATGGCCGATAATGTCACGCTTTCCTGACTGCCGCTTAAAGTAGAACCATCCGTCACAATCATATTGCCCGCCATCACAAATACCCTGTCAGATACGATCCTTGCACCGCCCAGCACAATATCGTCCGCTGCCGGATAAGATGTTCCGGCAGAATCATTTCCCGTATCGGTATTCTGACCGGATGAGTTTTCCTTCCCGTCTGTCGGTTTTGTGCCGGAAGAAGTATGCTGCGCTGACTGTTCTGCTTTTTGTTCATCAAAATAAGTGATCTGATAAACAGGCGAATGATTGGTTTCAAACCCATGCGCCGCTGCATATTTTTCTACATAAGAGCCTGCATCGCAGACAAACAAAGCTTCTTTATTGCAGCTGTCAAACGCGGTATCGTGGATCTCCGTGACCGACACCGGAAAGATGATCTGCTTTAACGANNGAGGAAAGATAACCTGCTTTAACGACCGGCAGCCGTCAAACGCTTTCAGGCCAATTGTACATAACGGCGCATTGATCGTCACCGTCTCCAAGCTTCCCGCATCAGCGACCGCATAATCCGGAATCCTCGTCAGCCCTGACGAAAATGTAATATCTTCTAATTGATCGCACCCCCAGAAAGCATAACGCGCAATATCGGTAACCTTATCCGGCATCCGGTACTGACGCCCCTGCCTGCCGGCAAGATACTGATAGATCTTTTTTTGAGACGCATCATAAATAACACCATCTACACAGGAAAAATATTGATTATTGGCAGAGATACGGACACTGGACAGACTGTCGCAGTCGGCAAACGCACCGCTTCCGAGCGTTCTCAGACCTGAGCCAATCGTCACAGACTGTAGATTGACACAATGGTTAAATGCAGAATCGCCTACCGCAGTAACCGAATTGGGCAAAGTAATCTTCTGCAGGGCAGTACAGCCCGCAAATGCTCCATAGCCGATCTCTATCACGGTTTCCGGCAGTTTTACTTCGGTAATATTAGGATTGGAAGCAAACGCCCCCCTGCCGATCACCTCTATTCCGTCAGGGACAATTACCACCGAATCCGTTCCGGTGTAGCCAACCAGCTCTTTGCCATTCACATTAAAATCAGCACCGGCGGACGCTGCCTTTGAACTGACATAGCGCNNCATAGCCGCCGATCAGCAGAACAGCCAGCGCCGCTGCTGCGGGAATCCCCAAGATCCATTTTAATCTCTGCCGCATATATCTCCTCCATATGCTGATAAAGTTCCAGTCCGGCATCTTTCCCCAAAATACCGGACCGGAAATTGCTTAGACCAACTTAAACAGGCACTTTCTTCTTATCCTTCCAGGTAAACAATACACCTGAAATACATGCCAGACCAATCGCCAAAAACCACTTCGGATGGATATCTCCCGTCTTAGGCGTCGTATCCGTCACACCGGATACAAGATTATTCGTATTCACATAGATCGCATACGGTGAAAAGTGCGTCGCCGTAAACTGCATACATGGAACGCCGTCAATCGTCGTGAACTTCACCGCCATCGGATCAAGCACGCCATTAACAACACCTGCCGCCATATTGTTGCCGGCATAAGGCACCAGATCGTCCGGAATCGGTAACGTAATGGTTACCGCAAGACCCGCTGTATTCTCGATCTTACGCGTGCCGGTCTCATCATACAATGAAATATCAAATCCGACAAACCGGATATTGCTTAAATCACCATACTGCGCCCTGAGCGCCTGCTCAACTGCCGCAGATGCCGCCGCGCTGTCTGTGATCTTTACCACAAAATTATCTGTAGAGCCTGACACTGTTGCTGAAGCAAGGTTCTTGTTATTGTTGTCGATCGTTCCTGTCGTAACAGTCACATCCGTACCGCCGCCGGACGGATTACGGGTGGTCGTGCTACTGCCGGAGGTAGTATTATTCTTATTACTTGTGCTGTTCGTGGTACCGTTCTGGCTCACCCTGTTAGAAGATGCCGAAGGCGTCTTATAGGTTGCCGTCACCTTCACCTCATGCGTCGGCATGATAAACGTCGTGGATGCCCCAAACGCATTGGAAAAACCGATGTCCGCATTAGACGTCGTCCAGCGGTCAAATACCTTGCCAGAAGGCGCTGCATACGCTGTGATCGTAAC
>DLOQ01000009.1:0-6415 GCA_002479655.1 Lachnospiraceae bacterium UBA7480 | reverse complement strand
ATTGTTATTATTGTTATTGTTATTGTTGTTACTACTACCGCCGCTTTGATTATTGTCTGATACATTTCCGCCGCTTTGATTATTGTCTGATACATTTCCACTGACAGGGGCCTCAGTAAATACAGCAATCGCATTACGGTCTTCTGTCACATTCTCCAAGCCAAGCGTACTGTCATAGTAATTCCAGTGGCTGAAATTCCACCCTTGATGCTCCGGAAGTTTTGGCTGTGGAACGGTCGAAGGGAGTAATCCGTTATTGCCCTCTGCCACCTGCTTTATCTCAAATATGGAATAATCATCATATCGGAAGGTAAACGTATAATTTCCCTTTTCTGGTTCATCTGGACTGACAGGGGGCTCAACAAATACAGCAATCGCATTACGGTCTTCTGTCACATTCTCTATGCCAAGCGTATTGTCATAGTAATTCCAGTGGCTGAAAATCCAGCCCTCATGCTCCAGAAGCTTGGGCTGTGGAGTGGTCGAAGGGAGCAATGCGTTATTGCCCTCTGCCACCTGCTTCGTCTCAAATATGGAATAATCATCATACCGGAAGGTGATCGTATAATATGGCATTTCAGGATCCGGCACAAACTGCGCCACAGCATACAAGTCCGTAGTCACACTCTGCAGCGGATTGCCCGGTTGATCATATTCCGTCCAGTCCGTATAATAATACTTCCAGGAATCAAAGATCCACCCACTATGCTCTTCCTTTTTCGGTGTCGGATTCACATCCGGAAGATAAGTGGCAAAACCGCTCTTTACCGTCCTCTCCTCATAAGGCGTATTATCATCATTTAAGAAGCTAATCATAAATTCCGAATCAATAAAATGGACATAGATATTTGCCTTTGAATTGATCGTGTTACCATTAGCATCCTTTTTTTGATAGGTTGTCGTAATAAATCTGCAATCCGGCTTTGTATAGATGTTTGTTACAGTATTAACCGGATCAAATGCCGAATCAGCAATGCTGAGGACAGCGGGAATCGTGACCTTCAAAGTAGCGCCATTCCCCTTAAATGCATCTCCTTCAATGATCATATCCGGCGTTTCGGGCAGAGTTACTTCCGACAGCATTTTGCAGTTATTGAAAGTATTCTGTGGCACTTTAATAATCGAAGTGTCCGACAGATCCACACCCACGATCCCGGCACAACCATCGAAAGCGCCCTCTTCGAGTTCCGAGGTGTCAGCAAGCTTCGGATCATTAGCAGCATTTACAAAACGATCCGTGATATTTTGATTGATCAAGCCCCTTCCCGGAAGGCAGGTCATGATTTGATATGTCCCATCCGAAAGTGTTTTATATAAAATGTAATTATCAAAGGTGTAGTTACCGGTTGCCGTTACCGTTCTTAAAGCATTACAATTCCGAAATGCTGTAGGTGCAATTTCTTCACACGCCTCGGAAATAATAACACTCTGTAAGTTCTCACAGCTGTCAAAGGCATAATCCGGAATACTGGTAACACCCGGCATATCAATACTTGTGATCCAGTCGTTGCCCTTTGTCTGTTTCTCATTACCCTTAAGCTGCTGAGGGTAATTTGTTTCATAAGCAGACAAAGGCATCTTATCCACATAATATCCGGAGAACAGACCGGAATGATAATCACCATCTTCCGCGCTGACAATGCCCAGATTATCATTGTTATACAAATCCTCTCTTGAAAGTCCTAAATCACCTGAAACATCATCCGCCATTGTAAGATAGATCCAGTTGTTCTCGTTCTGTGGAAGATAAAACGATTTAATGTCAATTGATGTCACCGCCTCGGGTAATTTCAGATTTCTCGTCTCCGCCACCAGTTGAAGATCCTGATACGTCGGTGTCAGTATCTCATTTCCTGATATCCCGTCTCCCGATATTGTTTTATGTTCAAATCTATCGCGTACCTCTGGCGATAAATCATAATAATGCGGATAGTCGATCAACAGATTTTCACCAGCCGCCTCATCACGGATCACGTAATAGTGGTTCGTTCCCGAAGAACGATAACAGATCCTTGTGCCAATAGAATTGATATAATGGGCATCATCCTCCATCGCATAATCAAATGGCCCATATCCAATCGCCATATCACCTTCAAAGTACAGCAGATCCCCGCCTGTAACAAAAGCGCTGTCTGCGATCTCTATCTGTGTATTGTAAACCGGCGTTCTCCAAATGACTTCTGTCAGTTTCGGACAGTTGGAAAATGCATCAGCGCCTATGGACTGTATACTACTGCCAAGCACAACCCTACTCAGTTTATCACATCCCGCAAATACACCCGCACCAATCTCCTGAATCGAATTGTCAAGGATTGTAAGGCTTAAAATATGCTTTTTGATAGCTGTTTCAAAACAGTCATCGCCCAGCTCTGTCACTTTGTAATCTGCGACTTTATCCGGAATATCCAAATCAATATCCTTCTGATTGGACGGATCAATAAACTTACAGGAGATAATCGTTGCCGTATGCGTAGAATCATCTGTTTCAAGATCAAAACGGTAGGGATCGATACCAACCTCATAATGTTCTATACCGTTTATGTCCAGATACTTATAAGGGACATACTTAGCTACTGATGTCGACGCACGCCAGGTTGCCCTTCTAGGCAGTGCCTCCTGCATACCGTTAACCGGATATATGGTACTCATCGGGCCAAAAACATAAAAATCCTTATTTGCCACATACTGAAACAGATTTTTATCATAAGTCGCCATGCAGCTATCATCCAGAAATGTTAAACTGGACAAAACAGGACACTCAGAAAAGGTATCCATCGGGATCCTTTCTTCATTTTTGGTGCCAAAATTCGCAGGCATCGTAACATTTCTCAAGCTGTTCCGTCCGGCAAGGATAAAGTTTCCGAGACGGGAATTGTATGAAACACCATTCTCATCCATCACACGTTCCTGATAGCTTGGATCCGTATGACTTTTGTATTGCATGATATTAGCAGGAAAGACAAATGCCTCCATCAATGCATTCTCACCTGATGCTGAATCCATAGCAAAAGCTGCTTTACCTATCGCAACATTGGAACTTTCAGGGAAAGTGACGGTGATCAATTTGGGAGTATTATAAAATGCATATTCTCCTATTGTAACATCACCCGCATTTGAGAAATCCACATCCGCCAATTTCTTACAATCAGCAAACGCTCCGAAACCGATCTCCTCAATCCCATTCGGAATCATGATGGATACCAAGGCAGGACAGTTCTGGAATGCTTCCTTGCCAATTTGTTTTGTACTGCCGAACTGTATCGTATTCAAATCACGACAAGATCTAAATACATAATTGCCTATATAATCAACACTTTCAAAATTTACTTCTTTTATATAAGAATTTTCAAACGCGCTGTCGCCAATATAAGCAATGTTATTACCTGCAGTCATACTGTATACGTTAGAGGCGCCTTTAAAAGCATTTTCACCAATCGCCCGGATACTTTGCGCATACCGGCACAGGTATCCATTGGCATCCAGCGTGGTTCCCTGCGCAATATTTCCCCCCTCTGAATCAACCCTCTTAAAGACATAAATCTCTCCGTCATTAGGCGTATTCTCAGAAACACAATTATTATTGCTATTACCCGTTACCCAATTTCTGCCAGCCGTGTGATTTGTCACTTTTACAAGCGTAAAGCCTCTTAGGCTGCTTCCCTGTAATGATGTATTGTTATCGCAATAAAACATCCCTTTATGCAGCGAATCCATATCTGTTGCACCGGAAAGGCTTAAATTGTCACAATTGGCCTGGCTGATCGTCGGAAAATAACTGTCGTTAAGATCATTTGCCGTTCTGTAGTTCTGTACGGCCGGAAGATAAGTATTATTATACCAGTCTTCATATACACCCGGGAAATAGCGTTCAATGATTTTCCGCACATCACTCTGCGACGCGTCCTCCGGCGTCTTGCTTGGATCAAGAGCAAACGTCTTACTTTCGACATTCTCTGTGATATACTGATTACATTCTGTCACGCCGGCATACTCATAGGATGCTATGACATTAGACGAAAGGCTTAGATACCCCGTTGCCACTTGACTGTTGTAACCGCAGATCACACCCGCGTTACGTATTCCGCCAATCTCTCCCGGAATAAAATACTCGAATTTCCACTCCAGTCGTCCTGAAGATGTAGGATCAGCTGTCTCAATAATCTCATAAGAGTAATATGTTGTTTTTCCTGATGATGACAGGAAATCCGGGCTTTCAAATTCATCGTTTCGATCCTGTCCACTGTCTGTACTATAAGAAAGTGGTTCGTTGATGCTCGCCGCATTGCCGCTTACACTATCCGCCTGTGCAACACCCGAATAATCCGCCGGTATGGCAGCCACAAGGACAGAGCTGACAAGACATACGCCTGCAACCGCCTTTCTTATCCTTTTTTTCATTTTAACATTTAATTTAAGACCCTTCATCATCATACTCCTTTTCCTAAACTAAACATGCTGTTTTTATGATCCGCCTGTTTCATGACAGGCATGCTGTTACCAATCTATTTATCGGATCCGCTTTGCCACCACGACAAACCGTCCGTTTGCTTCCTGATAATCACAAGTAGATAACGTCAGCAGGGAATCCCCATATACTGCCGTTACCCCGGTATCATAATATGCCATATCCGCCATCTCCTGCATATACGAATTAAATTCCTCCTCCGAATAAGCGTCAATGAACTGATAATACTTAAACACAATCTGTTCCTCATTATACACCTTTGAACGGAAGGCGTACATCACCTGATAGACCCCTTCCTCATAAATCGTATCAAAAGTGATATAAGGATGTTCCTTATAATAACTCTCGCTCTCATACTTCGGCAGGCTGGCAAACATCTTCCCGCTCGTCATATGGTGCCCATAGATGATATAGTTGTCATTCCCCTTGACGACATCGCAGTTACAATCCATGAACAGCGCGCCCGCCCTGTCTTCCTTCTGGTCAAAATTGTGTTCCAGATAATATGTATTATCATTGCACTGCATCACAGGGTAGTCAATTATTGTATCGTCAATTTTAATCCATCCGATTAGGTTTTTATTGGAATTATATAAAGTAATATATTTATCCAACACATCCGGGATCTCTGTTTCTTCCTCCCGGACCACTGTATAAAAAGGGTTCTGCGCCTGCGNNCTGCCAAAGTATCCGATCCAATCAGATTGGAAAGATTTTCCCAACGCTGCTCGCTTCTGTCCGCCCGGATATAATAAATTGCAAAATACCCGATACAGACAGCTGCCACGATCGAACAGACAGCAATCCAGAGCCTTCTGCGCCGGTCTGCCTTTTTCATCGCCTGCTTGATCTGTGCCTGCATCTCTTCATCATAATCTTCCAGACGCCTGATTTCTTTCTTTTCTGCTTTTACTCCTGCCGCGCCTTTTTTCTTGGAAGATTTATTGCCACCCGCGCCCTTTTTCTTAAATGACGCGGTCTTAAAGCCGTCCGAATCTTTTACTTTTTGATACGCCGTATAGACCTCGTCGTCAAACTGATGTCCTAACTGCGACTCAAACTTAATCTGCCCGGAATTCAACAGTCCGTATAGCTGCTTTAATTCTTCCGGTTGAGCCATATCATATTTTTTTCTTAATTCTTCTATTTTTTTTCTGTCACGAATCGCTCCCGGCGAGCTGTCCTGCCGCCTGTTCCCAGAGCCTGTAGTTCTGTTCTGTACATTCGCCATTTTGTTCACCGAATCAATATGTAGCTGTTGACTAAAATATTATACACCATTTTTCTTCATTTTTCCATAAAATCTTGTCATATGATATAATTTATTTCATTTTACCATAATTGCGCATAATAAAACGCTGCTTCTGAGCTTATTTTACTATATCCTCAATGCACCATTCGGAAAACCTTCAGTTTTCCTCAGTGCAGTATGTTCTCCTGCCATTCTGTTAACTATAATAACATTTTACAACAGATCAAAATATTTGCAAGGGGTTTTCCTGCTGGCATATTTTAACAGCGGCAGCCTTTCCTTTGAATTATTTTTTGGCAAATGAATCTGTGAAACTGTAACCATTTTCCATTACGGTCATAAGATATACCATAAATGTTTCATAAGGAGTAATTTATTATGAGTGATTTATCAGCTACCCAGTGTGGATGCTCAGGCAACGACAGAGGAGGCTGCGGCTGTGGAAACTGGATCTGGATCATCTTGATCATCTACTTCCTGAACAACTGCTGCGGCGGGGATNNCGGGGATTCCCGCGATGATTCCTGCGGCTGCGGATGCGGCAGCGGATTAAGCAATCTTTTCGGCGGCAACGGCAACGGCTCCTGCTGTGAATGGATCATCATCCTGCTCGTACTCTTCTGCTGCTGCGGCAATGGCTTTTCAGGCTGCTGCTAATGTGAGCGGATCTCTACCAAAGCCAACGGGGGCTGCCTTTC
>DLOQ01000022.1 GCA_002479655.1 Lachnospiraceae bacterium UBA7480 | reverse complement strand
TTTTCACTTCTTGTCTACTTTCTTTTACAAGAAGTTTTTTCCCTGTGGTCAGAGAAACCACTGTATCAGGTGTTTCTTCCACAGTTTCTATCAGATCGGAATTGACCAAAATCTTACTCCCGTTCAGCTTTGTAACCTCAATAATAAAATCACCCCCAGGTAAAACCACACAAAAGGCTTGCGTGGCAAAACGCCACGCAAACCATTATAAAACTTTATGGAACATTTTTCAAGTTATCTCTTTAAATTAACAAGTTCTTCCAAAAGCGTATCGGATACCGTGATGATACGGCTGTTCGCCTGGAAACCTCTCTGCGTCGTGATCAGCTCGGTAAATTCCGTAGAAAGGTCAACATTACTCATTTCCAGAACGCCGCTTCTGATCGAACCGCCGTCCGACGATACATCCACGCCGATACCGTCAAACTCACCGGAGTTCAAGGTCGCCTGATAAAGGTTATCTCCTGTTTTTTTAAGACCTGCCGCATTGGCAAAGTTCGCAACCGCGATCTGTCCCAGAAGCTTTGTCTGACCGTTATCATAAGCGCCGTAGATCTTGCCGTCATTCTGGATCGATACGCCGGTCATCGTGCCCAGCGCACATCCTGCGCCCTTTCCGTCCTTATCTCCAAAGGTCGGGGAAATGGTGGATGTCTTCTCATTATTGAGATTCAAGGATGCCGACATATCCATCGCGATCTGTTTAAACGGATTCTTACCTCCATTTTTTGGTGTAAGCAGGAAATTAAACTCGTTGAGGTTGGAGGATCCGTTCAGTCCGACAAAGGTTCCCTTCTCAGCATCATAAGTCAGCTTAACGCTGGTTCCCGCTTTCGTGGCAAAACCATCCACATCCATAGTTTTCGCTTTGACATCAAACAAATTGATATCTTTACCATTTGCATCCTTATACGCGCCACCCTTATAAATGATTTCACCGATTCTTGTCGCCACAGGCGCAGTATCTGTATTATCGTCATGATCAACCATAACTGTTAGATTAAGGAACTCATTTACATCATTAAACCCAAACGCTTCTGCATATTTCTTTGCATTCTCCTCTTGACCGGTAACGACCGTTCCATTTGCGTTAAATATAGTTTTAGGATTTAATTCAACTTCGGAATCTGTATCATCTGCACCTTCCTGATCCGTAATATTTTTCTTATATGTGATTACCCCATTCTCGCCAAGCGTAAAACCATCCATCATACTATACGTATTTTTCTTGGCTGCATTGATAGCGCTTCCTTCGGCATCATTGCCGGTAAAGATGCTGGCATTAAAGTCATCAAGGATCGATTCCTTGCCCTGCAGGACATCGTCCAGCGTCAGCACATAGACACCCTTATCGTCTGTCGCCTTGAGCTTAAATCTTGCATTGTAGGTATAACCCAGATTATCATAAAAGGAGAAATTCATCGCCTTGCCGGTTGCGGAAAGGACATTCGTGTCATTCCTGTCGATGATGCCGGTAAAACGTCCCTTTTCCGTTGCCTGCGGATTGCTGGTAAGATTCTCCGCAGAGAGGATCTGCAGTCTCTGCACTGTATCCTGCACGATATTGCCCGTGATCGGATCCGGCAACCAGCCCATGACATTGTAACCGGTAGAGCTCATGGCAAGATTACCTGCCGCATCCACATAAAAGGAACCGTCTCTGGTAAAGTTGTATCCGTTTCCGTTGCTGACAACGAAGAATGACTCTCCCGAAATCCTGACGTCGAATGCGTTGCCGGTATTCGGCGTGGAGCCCTCCTGCGTCACCGCCGTATTGATCGCACCGGACATTACACCAAGACCGATCTGCTTTGCATTCATACCGGCTTTTCCGGTCTCTCCGTTGGGTCCTGACGCTCTCTGTGTCGTCTGGTACATCAGTTCCGTAAATACGATCGACTGGGACTTATATCCCACCGTGTTGACATTGGCGATATTGTTACCAATAACGTCCATCTTGACCTGGTGTGTCTTCAGACCTGCTACACCAGAAAAGAGTGATCTCATCATAATTAAGTGCCCTCCTTTTACGGATGGAGCCGGTAAGGCGCCCCGTTCTGTCAGTCGCGGGGCAAAGCCTCCTGTTTGGTCCGGCTATACGATTACAGCTCCATCAATGTTTGTGAATATGTTTTGATCTGTTTCTGTCTGATCCATCGCCGTGATTACGGTATTGCGCGGAATGTTGACGATAAATGCGAACTGATCCATCAGTACCAGAGATTCATTGATTCCCTTTTCTCCTGCCTTTACCGTTCCTTCCTGCAGCCGCTCCAGCTGTGTCTCAGAAAGTTCAATGTTTCTTTCTTCCAGTCTTCCTGCCGCATGCTTGGAAAACTTCAGCGCACTTTCCGCTGCCTTTGTTTCTTCCGCCTTCTGTCCAAGAATCTCCTGAAAGTTTACTGCCTTGACGCTATCCCGGTTATTGAGGGCATCCGTGCCAGCCGGACGATAGCCGTTTGTTACATGCGGGAAATAATTATTCTGTATCGACTCTCTTGTCTGCATCGTCTGCATTGTCTGCATCATCTGCATCGTTTGTGTCATTTTTGTCATTTTCCCCAGCCTCCATGCTCTTTTTCTGATCGAGAAGCTCCTGCAGCTTCGCTGCGTATTTTTCGATCAGGTTAAAAGTTTCTTCCGGCACAAATGAGAACTGATAATCGCTCATGCCGTTGATGTTCCTTGCAAGTCCGGTGATCGTGTCTTCATCTTCAAGAGATATATCGTCAACATCCGGCAATTTCTTTAGAGCATCCGTAATATTTTTCAGTATTTCCATAGCTTCCAGATATTCATCATCTGCAATCGTATCAAGCTTATCAATGGAATACTTATTGCCGCCAATGGAAAGGAATGCCTTATCTCCCTGATATTCCACAAAATCAACCCTGCCCTGTATATACTCAGTCTCACCAACCGAGTTCTCTACCTTCATGATGACCTGCTTGCCGACCAGTCCCTGCGCCTGTACGGTGCCCATCTTTTCGCCGATCGACTGAATCTCGGCCACCTCTGTAAAGGTTGCGTACTGGCTCACCCACTCCGTATTGGAGGTCGGCTCCAGCGGATCCTGATTCTGCATCTCTGCTACTAATAATGTCAAAAAAGCGTCGGAGTCCATTCCTGAATTATTCTTTTCCTTTGTCTTACTTGATGAAGTATTTGATGAGGTATTTACTCCTGAAACAAATTCACCATCCTTAAACTGCGCTATAAGATCGCTCATATGTGTTCTGCTCCTTTCCGATACTTTTTAATCGATACTTCATATTCTGCGCTTCATAAAATTAAACTTGATTTCATACTCTGCGCTTTATACTTTATAGTCCATCATGTTTCCGTCCGCCTGCATCATCTCCACAGTTACCTGCTCCGCTTCGTCCAGTGCTTCCAGATCTTCCGGTGAAGCAAACTCTCCCAGATCGATCTTTCTCGTCGCTTTCCTGAGATTCTCCTGTTCTTCTTCCATCTGCCGGTTGGATTCATCTCCCTGCTGCAGGTTCTGCTCAAATTCGTGGCTTGCAACAGTCCCCTCGACAGCCTCTACCTTCACGCCCTGCTGCTCCAGATTCTCTTTTAATATCATGATCTGTGCTTCCATCACAGCCTTTACCGCTTCATTCTGCGTCGTAAACTGTGCGGTTACAACCCCTTCTTTGGCCGTAACATTCAGATTGACCGTCCCAAGATGTTCGGGATTCAGCTGCATCTGCCATTCTGTAATATGCGCTGCGGTATTCTGTCTGATATAGGCGTTGATCTGGTTGATAATCTCCGTCGGGCTGCTGCCCATCAGCTCTCTTGCCGCTTCCAAAGCAACATCCTGTATCACCGGCGTATCCGGCGTCGTCTGCTGAAGCGCTCCAATCTGATCCTCTCTGCCTGTCTGGCGCCGCAGTNNCATCAAGGCATCCGCCATACGATCCGATCCAAGACCGCGCTGTCCGCCCTGCGTATCCGATGAAGATCTGCCGCTGTTCTCCTCCGTGTGGTCTGCCGGAAGCTGTTCCACAACTGCCTGTACCTCTCCGGCGTCTTCCGCTTCGGCATATTCCGTCTGAGTATCCGCCTCAGGCATCTTACTTACGATCTGCGTTTCCGCTGCCGTCTCTACTTTCGGCATCGTCATGACAGCTCCTGCGTCCTTCGGCTCCTCCGGTCTCTNNCCGGCAGCACTTCCAATGCCGCTTTTACATCCGCCTCATCCACACCAAGCTCTTTGGCAAGTTCTGCCCCGATCTCTTTCATGGATGCATTCAGATCAAGCACCGTCTGGGAAAGATTTTCATCCGTCACCAAAGACCACTTATCACCGTCACCCATCACCTCTGCAACAAGCGCAGAAACATTCTCCGGTTCCAAAAGATTCCATACATTCAGACCCATCTGTGCAAGGATTTCTTCCAGTTCTTCCACGGTAATGTCAAGCTTTTCCGCCGTCTGCATCAGGATGTCTTCTTTGGCTTCACTGACCACCGTTTCATTACCGGAATCTTCACTGACTACATCTTCTGTCTTCTGAACGCTGCTGACTGCATCCTCTGTCTCCTGAACACTGCTGACTGCACCCTCTGTCTCCTGACCATTGCTGGCTGTATCTGCAGTTTTCCCCTTAGAAACGCCATTTTCTGTCTGCCCTGCCGTTCCTTTTACGGCTGCTGTCTTCTCCGGCTGGATATTCTGCGCCTTAGGCTCATTCTGACCGGATACAGATACGTTGGGCGTGGTCATGTTGACCATGATCCCCTGAAACGCATCCTGATTGTTCTGCCCGCTTTTTGCGGCATTCGCAACCGGAAGCAGATTACCCATCATGAGACCCATTTCTACTTTCGATGTCATCCTTTTCCTCCTTTCCATAAAATCTTACTACGTAAGAAGTATCGGATGAAACAGTCTGTTTCTTAACCTTTTGGAGGAAAAACATTCTACTGGTTCATCAGCGCCGTCACCCTTGCGGCATTCTCCGGCTTCATCGCCGCTAAGATATTGCCGCGGGATTTCGCGTCCATCGCCCATAAAATATCAGCCACAAGCTGCAGATTGCCCTGCATGACATCCGTATCAAAGATCGTCCCCGCCGCCGACGCATCCATCGCAGCATACCCATCCGCAAGGCTCTTGATCTGCGCATCCGTCTCCATATTCTGGACCACCTGCTGATACAGATATTCCGCCGTCGTCGGATCGATGCTTTCATAATATTCCTTATAAGCCTCCGGACCCGGACTTTTTTCCGTATAGATCACTTCTTCATAAAATTCCGTCTTGATCCGCTGGAACTCCACCTGCTGATTTTCAAACGTCTGCAGCCGCGACACTTCCGCTTTCAACTGTTCGATCTCCGCCATATAATTCGCATTGGAGGATTGGACGCTGGCAAGCTGCACCTCCAGCTCACGGATCCGTTCCACCGCATCCGGCAGCGAGCTGTACCCATACATTCCCTCCAGATCGGCGATCTCCGTCGTATGATCCTTCGGAAGTATCTTGTTGACCACCGGGATATCCTTTAAGATCGGCGTCATAACATTGGTTCCAAGTCCGCCGACATCCAGCTTAATCAGGATGCACAGGATCGCGATCCAGTTGATAATGATAAACAGTGTGACCATAAACATGGAAAAACCGCCGCCCGGCGCGTCGTCATCCAGTTCCGCCTCCTGATCGGCAAGCTCTTTCGCTCTTTTCTTCACTTCCTTCTGCTGGCGTTTCTGATCCTGCTTTAATTTCTTACGCTCATCCTGTATTTTCTTCTTCTCGACCTTGATATCATCAGCCATATCGATGTCCTTTCATTAAACCGGTATATTTATTTTCTTCCATGCGTATAGCTGGTAAGCTCATCAATCTCCTTGATCTCCGCAGCATTCTCCTCCTGCAGAAATTCCTCAAAGGCATGCTCCTTCAGCTTATCATGCACCTTTCTTTCCTGTATCGCCTTCTGCATCCGTAGCCTGGCCACTTCCACATTCTTCTGCGCGACGACCACATTAAGATGCTGCTTTTTCACCTGTTCCTCGGCATATTTTCTGGCATATTCATTTTCTTTCAGTTCCAGGATGTTGAGCGCCTCGCCGCGCATCCGCCTTGCTTCCTCATTCAGCGCCTCGCGTTTTCTGACCGCAAGCTTCAAAAGCTCCTCTTCCTCCGCCAGCTTGCGCTGCGCCGCGGCAAAATTGTTCTTTTCCTGTTCCTCAAGCTTGGACTTGATATCCAGTATATTCTGCATCCGGTATCGAAATCTCGCCATGATAATCCCCCATGCCGCTTTTAGAAAAGTCCATTCAACAGTTCCAGCGATTCCTCAAAAGTAAATTTTGTATCCACATCCTGCATGAGAAACTCATTCACTGCATCGATCTTGGAAATGGCATAATCGATCCCTGCGTTAGAGCCCTTCTTATATGCCCCGATATTGATCAGATCCTCCGCCTCCTGATAAGTCGCCAGCACTGTCTTCAGCTTAGCCGCCGCCCCNNCCGGTGCTCCTTCGTCGTAACCATCGTCATACATCTTGAGATCGACTGCAGCACGTCGATCGCCGGGTAATGATTCTTATGCCCCAGCTTTCTGGAAAGCATGATATGTCCGTCCAGAATGCTTCGCGCCGTATCCGTGATCGGCTCGTTAAAATCGTCGCCATCTACAAGAACCGCATACAAGCCTGTTATGGATCCCTTGTCGCTCCTTCCCGCGCGTTCCAAAAGCTTTGGCATCTCCGAATATACGCTGGGGGGATATCCTCTCGTAACAGGCGGTTCGCCGGTCGCCAGACCGATCTCCCTCTGCGCCATGGAAAAACGCGTCAGATTGTCCATCATCAGCAGAACATCCTTACCTTTATCACGAAAATATTCTGCAATAGCAGTCGCCGTCTGTGCTGCTTTCTTTCGTTCCAGTGCGGGTTTGTCTGAGGTTGCGACCACAACCACGGAACGCCGCATTCCCTCCTCACCAAGATCCCGTTCAATAAACTCCCTGACCTCTCTGCCACGCTCCCCGATCAGGGCGATCACATTGATATCTGCCTTGGTATTTCTTGCAAACATACCCATCAGCGTGGATTTGCCGACGCCGGAACCAGCAAAGATCCCGATCCTTTGACCTTTGCCGATCGTAATCAGTCCATCCACTGCCTTGACCCCCAGCGGAAGGGCTTCATCTATGATCGTTCTGGTCATGGCGTCAGGAGACGGCGCATCCAGCGGATACACCTGTTCCGAATCATATTTAAACTCACTGATCGGTCTTCCCAGACCGTCCAGTATCTGTCCTAATAAAGCATCCCCTACCTGTACGGATAAAGGATGCTCCATATTTTCTACCATACAGCCCAAGCCGATTCCGTCAGTCGCTTCATATGGCATCAGCAATGTTTTATTATTATTAAAGCCGACAACCTCCGCTAAGATCGCGTTTTCGGCATTCATATCCTGTTCCGTATAGATCCGGCAGAGATCTCCCATCTTCGCATCCGGTCCGGCGGACTCCAGCGTCAGACCCACCACGTTAGTAATCCTGCCCAGCCGTTTGAAATAGAGCTTCCCGACTGCCTGATCGTATTTATCCAAGGAAACAGCGCTCATTTTTTCAACCTGCCTATCCTGTATTCTTGCGGCTGACGTCTGCCTTCGATTATCCGCTATAGCTAAGCAGCTTAAGCTGCCGTTTCAGCATCTCCATCTGCGTTCCCAATCCACAATCCATGATCCCCAGATCGCTTTCAATCATGCAGTCTCCCTTTTTCATCGTGCCGTCCGCAATGATCTCAAAAGCATCCTCCGGCATACCGGTCTCCACAGAGATCTGCGGCTTACCGCTTTTGGCTGCCTCATAATCCTCTTTGGAAACATGAATGATATAATTCCTACCACTGTCAAGAGACGCAAGTGATCTGTTGATTAAAAAAAGGATATTCTCCTTTTCCTCTTCCAGCCGTATCCCCAGCACATGTTCATAAACTCCCGTCAGCTTATCCACCAGCGCCGGTTCCAGTTCCTCCATCTGCTCCTGATACCGGTCTTCCAGTTCCTTTTCCTTTGTGATCAGCTTCTGCTCCATCTGCTGATAATGCGCCCGACATTCATCTTCCGCTTTCTGTTTTCCTTCGGCATATCCTTCCTGATATCCCGATTCAGAAGCTTTTGCGCGCAGCTCCTCGATCTCTTTCTGAGCCTCCGCCTTCATTGCCTCGATCTCTGCCATGGCTTCTTCTTTTAACTGCGCCGGTTCCTCAATGATCTCTTCGGGATCTGTGTCTCCATCATCCTCTANNACAAGCCTCGCCACCTGTTCCGCATCGATGCCCGCCACAAAACCTTCTTCCAATTCCTCCGGTTCCATCTGTTCCTGCATCTGAACCGCCACTTCTCCAAGGATCCGTTCCACCGTCTCATTGTTGTCAATGATCACTTTATCCGTCTTATCCAGGACGACATAACCGCCCTTTAATATATTGCTATACAACGATATCGTCACCTCCGCCGCGGGAAATCACAAGCTCGCCGGAATCCTCAAGCTTCCTGATGATATTAACGATCTTCTGCTGCGCTTCCTCCACGTCTTTCATACGCACAGGTCCCATAAATTCCATATCTTCCTTGATCATCTCAGCAAGACGCTTCGACAGGTTGTTAAAGATCGCATTCTGGACTTCCTCATTCGCACCCTTCAGCGCAAGCGCCAGTTCGTTGTTATCCACGTCACGAAGCACACGCTGGATAGAACGGTCATCAAGCAGAAGGATATCCTCAAATACAAACATCTTCTTACGGATCTCATCTGCAAGCTCCGGATCCTCGATCTCCAAGATCTCCATGATATGCTTCTCTGTACTGCGGTCTGTGGAATTCAGAATATCAACAACACGATCGACACCGCCGATGATGGTGTAATCCTGATTGACAAGATTTGCCAGCTTAGATTCCAATACCCGCTCAACCTCCTTGATGACGTCAGGACTTGTTCTGTCCATGACTGCGATCCTCTTTGCAACATCCGCCTGATTTTCCGGCGGAAGCGCAGAGATAATAGCAGATGCCTGCTGCGAGGACAGATACGATAAGATCAACGCGATCGTCTGCGGATGCTCATCCTGAATAAAGTTCAAAAGCTGGAGCGCATCTGTCTTTCTGACAAATTCAAACGGCTTCACCTGCAGGGATGCGGTCAGCTTTCCAATGACATCAACCGCTTTTTCCGCACCCAGCGCCTTCTCCAAAAGCTCCTTCGCATAGCCGATACCGCCCTCCGCAATATACTGCTGCGCAAGGCAGATCTCATAAAATTCATTGATGACATCTTCCTTCACCTGCGGAGTAATGCTTCTGGTATTGGCAATCTCCAGCGTGAGATCTTCAATCTCATCTTCTTTTAAATGTTTAAATATCGTCGATGACTTTTCCGGTCCTAATGCGATCAACAGGATCGCCGCCTTCTGAAGTCCCGTCAGTGATGAATCTGCCACGATTGATCAGTCTCCCTATGTACACTTATTATCCTATTTTAGGAAGAACGCTGTATTTTAGCGTTCTTCTATATGAGACTTAGAATTTCTTTGCGAAACAGCCTCTGCTGTGAGCAGTTAGAAGTTCTTCTCNNCTTTGGCTGCCGCTTCCGGATTGTCATCCACAAATTTCTCCACGATCTTGCGGGACTCGGATTTATCTTCCAAATTAATCTCTTCCAGCGTATCCACCGGCGTTGATTTCAGGATATCGTCAATGCTGATCTCCTCTTCCTCAACTTCACCTTTCACACTGCGCATGCTCCGAAGCACAACAAATGCCAGAAGTCCAAGAATCAATAAGATCAGGATGATCTGCAATACGTCTGCCGTCTCCACGTCGATACCTTCTTTATCCACAAAGAACGGCTCCTCATAGACGATAAGCGAAATATTATTTTTATTGATGCCGGTCGCATTGGCAACAAACTGGTAAAGCTCCTCACTGACCTCCACCTGCACGCGCGCACTGTTATTCAGCTTATACTGCTCCCATGTGATGCCTTCACCATCCAGCAGTCCCTGGGCTTTCACATCCTCTTCCCTGATCACGTTATAGTTGATGCATATGGCAGAGATCGAAGATTCATCCGCCTTGATGCCGCCTGCCGGAATCTCCTCGCGGATCGTCTTCTCATTTGCCAGGAAATCTTCCGAAGTTTCATCCACCACGGTATTCGAATACTGTCCATTCCGATAATCGTACCCTGTCTCTACCTGCGAATCCGTTCCGGNNTCAACCTGAGAATCCGTTCCGGGCACTCCCGATATGCTGCCGTTACTTTCTTCATGATAAGTATCACGGGAAGCCAGCATGCCTTCTTCCCTTCCTGCCGGTGCGCTGTACAGATGCTCCGCCACCTCCCGGTTGGAAGTGTCGATGACGATATTCGCCGCCACCTCCACATTGGAGAACGAATTGGACCTTAAGAACACATCCCGTACCCTGTTGACCGTAAGTTCCGTCCACTTGGACTGCAGCTCCATCAGTGAGCTGGCAAGCCCATAAGAGGAAGTCTCGGACCTTCCGGAGAACAGCAGATTACCCCGATTATCCGTGATCACAATACACTCCGTGGAATCATTGCCCAGCGCCGTCGCGATAAATCTCGCCATACCCGCCGCAANNACATCTCTGGAGCAGTCTCCCGACAGCGTCAGCATGACACCTGCCGAAGTCTCCTGCTGCTGCGAGATCAGTGTTCCATCGTCCTGCGGAACAGTTAGCTGCACCTGCGCCTCCTTGACAAATGTATATGTCTCCAGCGTTTCTTCCATCATTGATTCCAAATATACAACATAACGCCTCTGCCGGTCCGCTTCCGTCGAGGTAAAGCCGCCCTCCGAAACATTGTCGATTCCGAAGGCGCTGGTATATATGTTATTAGAACCAAGAAGCAGATTGGCTTCCGTATAGTTCTTACGGTTGATAAAGATCTCAAGCCCATCCTCCGAGGTCTTATAGTCCATGCCATCCGTAGACTTCAAAAGATCGATCGCAGTCTGCGCGTCCGAAGGGTTCTCCGCGCGGTAGATCCTGACATACTGCGGTTTTGTCACGGATACAATCAGGAACACAAACGCTGCGATCACAAATACCGTCAGCGAGGCGATCGCTATCTTCTGACGGGAAGTGAAATGCTCCCACCAGTCCAGAAATTTCTTGGGAAGGCTTTTCAGCCACTCTATCAACTTATCTACCATCTTACAACTTTCCTTGCCTTTCTCTTAACGCATACCTTCCTTAGAACTGCATATTCATCAGCTCCTTATAAGCTTCCATAAACTTATCCCTGNNCCACTGTATATTGCAGCGCTGTAGACGCCTTCTGCAATGCGATTGCAAGATCATGTGTATTATCCGCCTTTCCCAGGGAAAGCTTGATTTCTTCATTCTCCGCCTGAGAAAGATAACCGTTGGTCGTATTGATATTGCCAATCACGGAATCCAGCACTTTGCCGAACATATCCTTCTCACCGGAAACCGGCTGAAGAGCCGGGCTTTTAAATACTACCGGTTCAATCGGCTCTGAGCGCATCTCGCGCACTGTATTCAGTTCCATATATGTATCTCCATCCTTTCCTATNNTGCCGCCTTCGGCGGCTCAAATAACGATGAAAAACGCCGCTTTTGCGTTTTTCGATGTGAGACTTAGAACTTCTCTGCGAAGCAGCCTTTGCTGCGAGCAGCTAGAAGTTCTTCTCACATTATTAGCTCTGCAGGATGCTCAATCCCTTTGTGGCAATCGACTTGCTTGCCTGGAATGCCGTAACATTGGCTTCATAGGAGCGTGACGCATCGATCAGGTTCGTCATCTCCGTGATGATGTTGACATTGGGATACGTCACGTAACCATTCTCATCCGCATCCGGATGGGACGGATCATAGACCATGTTCATCGGCGTATCCTCATCCTCATGGATATCCGTGATCTTGACGCCGTATCCGATGGCATCCTCCATCTCCTTAAAGGAATTTCTTCTGGTATGCCCCTTTCCCACGACATGATCAAGCACATGGGAAAAGCTTCCGACATGTTCCGTCTCCTGTGTCGTAAAGGTAACCACCTTCCTGCGGTAAGGCGTGCCGTCCTCCGTCCTTGTGGTATTGGCATTGGCAACATTTTCCGCGATCACGTCCATACGGTAACGCTGCGCCGAAAGTCCGGTTGCCGTAATATCAAATGCAGTAAAGATCCCCATCCTGTACTCTCCTTTCAACCCCCTGATAAATCTCAAAAATCTTCCGCTTCTACTTCATGACCATCTTCAGATTCTTAAACTCCGTATTGATCGAATCCAACAGCGCGTTATATGTAATCTGATTCTCCGCCAGATAAACATTTTCGGTATCGATATCTACGTTATTACCGTCCAGACGATAGGAATGATCCGCCTGCTCCGTATAAACCGCCGGAGTGATATGGGAAAGCTTGCGCTTATTCACATCAGATACCTTCGCATCCATCGTCTCAAAGTGGGAATGTCCCAAAGCCCTCTGCAGCTCATGTTCAAAAGCTACATCCTGCCGCTTATATCCCGGCGTGTCGTTGTTGGCGATATTGTTAGAGATCGCATCATTCCTAAGCCACGCCGCGTCCGCCGCTTTATCCATGATATTGACATAATCAAATACATCTGTTTTCAGCATCCCTCGTCCATCCTTTCCTGCTTTGTCCCGCTAAAACATCATCTGTCGTGCCATGTCATAATGTGCCATACTACAATATTATATAAATAATTCCATCAAAAGACAAGGGATTTATAAAAATCCTTGTCTGCAAAGCATAAAAAACGGATTCTGTGAAAATCCGTTTTCCGTCTTTATAACCATGTTCCTTCACAGTCTGCGCATTGATGCACCAGCATCAATCGTTCCTTTAAATCATATGATTCAATATTATACACCCTTGGAAATAATATTTCCAGTATAAATTATAATTTCCATGATTTTCTATTTATCTGCCGCGGAAGCTTCTTTTGCGTCTTTGGCAAATCCGCACTGCTGATCCATGCAGACCAGCTTGCTGCCCTTCTTTAACAACAGACTGCCACATTCCGGGCACTTTTCTCCGGACGGCATCTGCCACACCATAAAATCACACTCCGGGATGGACTCGCATCCAAAGTACCTTCTGCCCTTCTTTGTCTTGCGGATGACGATCTCCCCGCCGCATTTCGGGCAGGCTACGCCGATCTTCTCCAGATAGGGCTTCGTATTGCGGCAGTCCGGAAATCCGGGACAGGCAAGGAATTTCCCATGCGGACCGTACTTGATGACCATATTGCGCCCGCACTCCTCGCATATGACATCCGACTCCTCATCCTTAATCTCAATATGCTCCAGCTCCTTTTCCGCCGTCTTAACCGCCTCGTCCAGATCGGGATAAAAGTTGGCTACCACGGTTTTCCAGGGGACAGTGCCTTCCTCCACGCTGTCAAGAAGTCCTTCCATGGTCGCCGTAAAATTGACATCCACAATGGACGGGAACGCCTCCTTCATCATCTGGTTGACCACCTCTCCCAGCTCGGAAACATAGAGATTTTTATTCTCCTTGATGATATAACGTCTGGCAAGGATCGTGGTGATCGTCGGCGCGTACGTACTGGGACGCCCGATCCCAAGCTCCTCTAAGGCGCGCACAAGGCTTGCCTCCGTATAATGCGCAGGCGGCTGGGTGAAATGCTGCTTCGTCTCCAGTCCCGCAAAAGAAAGCTGCGTCTTCTCAGTCAGCTCCTTTAACATAAACGCGTTTTCCGCCTTTTCCGTCTCACCATCCGAATAAACGCTCATAAAGCCGTCAAACTTCACTGCGGAAGAAGCTGCCGTAAACCGGTATCCCGCCGCCGAGNNCGAGATCTTCACCGACATCGTATCATAAACCGCGGGTGCCATCCTGCTCGCCGCAAACCGTCTCCAGATCAGCTGGTACAGACGGAACTGATCCCGCGACAGGGAATCCTTCACCTGTTCCGGCATCCTCGCTATATCGGTCGGACGGATCGCCTCATGGGCATCCTGAATCTTCTTTGTCTCCTTTTTCACCTCTGTATCCACGGCAAGATACTCCGCACCGTAATGCTCCGTGATATATGTTTTGGCGCTGTCCTGCGCTTCGTTGGATACTCTGGTGGAATCCGTCCTCAGATAAGTGATCAGACCCACCGTGCCGCTTCCCTTGATCTCCACACCTTCATAGAGCTGCTGCGCGACGCGCATCGTCTTCTGTGTGGAAAAGTTCAGCATCTTGCTGGCTTCCTGCTGCAGCGTGGATGTCGTAAACGGCAGCGGCGCCTTTCTCGTCCGCTCCCCGTTTTTGATCTCCGTGATCTTATAAGCCGCCTTCTGCAGCGCCTTCTCAATCCGGTCAGCCTCCTCTTTGGAACCGACCGTCTCCTTACCATCTTTATCACCATAATAATGCGCAATAAATGTCTTACCCTTCCTGCCCTTTACTGCCGGCAGGGAAAGCGTAACATCCAGCGTCCAGTATTCCTCCGGAATAAATGCAGCAATCTCCTCCTCACGGTCACAGATGATCCTAAGCGCCACCGACTGCACCCTTCCCGCGCTCAACCCCCTCTTTACCTTCGCCCACAGCACCGGGGAGATACGGTAACCCACCATACGATCCAAGATCCTTCTCGCCTGCTGCGCGTTGACAAGATCCATATCGATC
>DLOQ01000091.1:3869-4583 GCA_002479655.1 Lachnospiraceae bacterium UBA7480 | reverse complement strand
TTGCTTCTATCCGTCAAGGAGATCTTGCGGGGAATATCCTTTTGTTTTTCATTTTTACTTTCGACAGTTCATAAACTATAACAGAAACAGGGTAAAGGCTTACGCGCATGGAAGATCTACGCCATAATAAAATCGACGACTTGGACCGCCTTTGCAGTACGGATACCACTATCCTGCTGAAAGCGCTCTCTCTTTTTCTCCCATCTGACAGACAGCCGGAACTGCTTCTGCTGGTCAAATTCATGGAGATGCAGCAGCTGATGCAATGGATGCATAGTCCCCGCCAACGCCGTGACCCAATGGGAATCGATGACTATGAACAGGTATTTGCCATGATCAGGCCATCCCTGACCGAACCGACCGTCCAAAAGATTGAACAGTTTATCAACATGGCATCCATGTTTCGAATGTATCAGCAGATGAAAGATCTGATGGAGGCACTTGGACCGCTTTCCGCCGACAACATCTTTCAAAGCTGTTCCGATACATCAGGTGACGGTTCAAGCGACTCCGCTGATGCCAATGACGACGGCATAAACGTCTCATCCGACGCCAATGATGATGACACAAAATACAACTCCGGCAGCGGCAGTACGCGTTCCGGCGGCATGAATCCCCAAATGATGGAGATGTTAAAGAGCATGATCCCGCCTGAAAATCAGGCAATGGTTGAGATGCTGATGCATAATCTATAAGGCAATTGCGAAACTCTCA
>DLOQ01000091.1:0-3770 GCA_002479655.1 Lachnospiraceae bacterium UBA7480 | reverse complement strand
ATGATGCACAATAGGAAAAAATTTGAACAGAGTTTCGCAATCACCTAACATAATCTATAGAAAGGAAGGACTGACACATGGAACAGGATATCTGGAAAAATATCAAGCTTCCGGAAGATATGTCACCGGAAAAGGCAGAATTTTTGACGGAAGCAATCGAGGGCAGCCGCAATCTGAAAAAACAGGAGCTGCTTCCCTATCTCACCCGACTGATACGGGTTTCAAAAGAAAAGCAGCTCACTTTTACGGATGCTGAGATCCAATTTATCATGGCAGCCATCCGAAGCAGTTCCTCAGCGGAACAAAATCAATATATCGACTACCTGATGAAGGAAAGCCAAAAACGTTATTCTTCCCGGTAACCCTCAGCTACCGCTTCCGCTCTTGCCTTGACTTCTTTCTCCTGTACGTCGCTTGGAGCTTGTTCATAGCGGGCAAGCGCATATTCATAACTGCCTCTGCCGCCTGTCATGGAGCGCAGATCGGTACAGTAACCGGATAAGCAGGACATCGGGATCTCCGCCTCGATCACCTGCTTGCCGCTGCCGGTAGGATTCATGCCGAGTACGCGGCCTCTTCTCTTATTCAGATCGCCCATAACATCACCGGTATAGTTATCCGGCACAGTCACCTTCAGGGATGCGATCGGCTCCAGCAATACCGGGTTCGCCTCCATAAATCCTTTCTTAAATGCCTGCATTGCAGCTACCTTAAACGCCATTTCAGAAGAATCCACCGGATGATAGGAACCATCATAAAGAGTACCCTTTACGCCGACAACCGGATACGCCGCCAACGGTCCGCGGATGACTGCTTCCTGCAGTCCCTTTTCTACTGCCGGGAAGAAGTTCTTAGGTACGGCGCCGCCGACTACTTCCTGCGTAAATTCATATGCCTGCTCCAGATCTCCTGACGGCTCAAATCTCATTTTGACGTGACCATACTGTCCATGACCGCCGCTCTGCTTTTTATACTTATACTCTACGTCCGATTTCTTGCGGATCGTCTCCTTGTAGGCGATCTTAGGCTGGCTGAGCTCTACTTCTACTTTATATTCATTCAACATTCTGGACACGACGGTCTCAAGATGCTGCTCGCTGATGCCATAGATCAATGTCTGACGGTTCTCGCTGTCATTGACGATGCGCAGCGTCTGATCTTCATGGCTCATCTTCTGAAGCGTCTGTGCAACCTTATCTACATCCCCCTTATTCTTCGGCTTATAACGAAGGTATGTATAAGGCGTGGAGATCTCATATTTACCGTACTGGATCGGATTCGCCTTTGTAGAAAGGGTATTGCCCGTCCTTGCGGCTGTCAGCTTCGCAAGTGCGCCGATATCCCCGGCATGAAGCTCTTTTACTTCGATCGGCTTGCTGCCCTGCAAAATATACATCTTGCCGATCTTCTCCTCGATCTCCTTCTCTTTGTTATAAAGAAGGTCATCTGTCTTTAATACGCCCGACATTACCTTGATCAGCGAATATTTCCCGATAAACGGATCCACGATGGTCTTCCAGATGTATGCGGATTTCACCTTGGAAAAATCATAATTTGCATGGAAGATCTCATTCGTCTTTAAGCTGATACCTGCAACTTCCTTGTTCATCGGACTGGGCATCAGTTTTACAATATCATCCAGCAGCGTATAGATACCCTGACAAAGGATATTGGAACCCATGGAGATCGGCACGATGCTGCAGCTGTTTACGCTGATCCGAAGAGCCGCCCTGATCTCATCCTCGGAAAATGTCTCGCCGGAGAAATAACGCTCCATCAGATCCTCGCTTGTCTCTGCCACCGCTTCCATCAAAAGCTCCTTATATTGGTTCAGATATTCTACGCTGTAATCCGGGATCTCACAGTCAACAACTTCCTTGCCGACCCATTTTTGCGCTTTCTCGCTGATGACATTGACATAACCCACAAATTTTTCATTCTCCCTGATCGGAAGATGCAGCGGCGCGATCTTCTTTCCGTAACGCTCCGTAAGATCTTCCACGACATTCTTATAAGATGCGTTATCAACATCCATATCCGTTACGAAAAACATACGCGGAAGATTGTTCTTCTCGCAGATTTCCCACGCTTTCTCTGTTCCCGCTTCTACGCCTGCCTTTCCGGATACCACGATAACTGCCGCATCCGCAGCGCTGACAGCTTCTTCCATCTCCCCGACAAAATCAAATCCGCCCGGTGTATCTAAAACATTGATCTTGCAGTCGCTCCATTCCATAGGGATCACGCTTGTTGAAACAGAAGTATGACGCTTCTGTTCTTCCTTGCCAAAGTCGGAGATGGTATTGCCATCCTCCACCCTTCCCATACGTGACGTCAGTCCTGAGAGATACCCCATCGCTTCCGCGAGACTTGTCTTTCCGGCGCCGCCATGGCCAAGCAAAACCACGTTTCTGATCTTTTCCGTTGTGTAAACATTCATGTAAATAACCCTCCAATCCCATATTGGGAATATTTTCGGGCAGTGATCCTGCTGTCCCTCCGCCCTTTTTATTCCATAAGTATATCTTACTAAAAATAACGGGATATTACAACAAGGAATTGTGCATTTTTCATTTTATTTTTTCTTTTACCTCAGCAGCCGTATTCTTGACGAGGCAGACAGGCAATGATATGATAAAAGCGCATCAAAAACCCGAAGGAGAAAGCTCATGGCAGAAAAAAAACTTACCTGTACAATCATCGGTCTGGGACTGATCGGCGGCTCCATCGCCAAATCGATCAGAAGATATCATCCGGATGCCGATATCCGGGGCTATAACCGCAGTCCGGAAAATCTCCGGCTTGCTCTTGAAGATAAAGTAATCGACTATGCCATGAAGGATGTCACCGACCGTATCGGGGAAAGCGATTATATCTTTTTGTGCTCTCCCGTCGGCATCAATGTAGCCAATCTCCAAAAGATGCTCCCCTATCTGTCAAAGGACTGCATCTTGACCGATGTCGGAAGCGTCAAAGGTGACATCCACAAGGAGATCGAAGCTCTTGGACTGTCCGACCGCTTTATNNCCCGATGGCGGGAAGCGAAAAGACTGGTTATATCCATTCCTCCGACACGCTCCTTGAGAATGCTTATTATATCCTGACGCCGGGAAGCCGTCTGCCTGAGAACCGTTATGAGGAATTTTTTCAGTTTATTGAATCGCTTCATGCCCTGCCGGTCAGGTCAGATGATAAGAAACATGATTATGCCACGGCAGCAATCAGCCATGTGCCGCATCTGATCGCGGCGGCATTGGTCAAGCTGGTGGAGGAGAATGATTCACCCGATCAGTTTATGAAAATGATTGCCGCGGGAGGATTTAAAGATATCACAAGGATCGCCTCGTCTTCTCCGACCATGTGGGAGCATATCTGCCGCAGCAACGCAGAGCAGATCCTAATCCTGTTAAACAAATATATCAAACAGCTTGAGAAGCTTTCTGAGGACATTAACAATCAGGAATTTCAAAAGATCTATGATCTGTTTGAAACAGCCGGAAGCTATCGGAACAGCTTAAGCGACAAAGCCTCAGGTCCTATTCAGAAAGCGTTCCAGCTTTACCTTGACGTTCCGGATGAAGCCGGCGCGATTGCGCGGGTTGCCACGCTCTTGGCGGAGCATGATATCAGCATTAAAAACATCGGCATCACCCACAACAGGGAACATTCCGAAGGAGTGCTTTATATCGTCTTTTATGATGAAAAATCTTTACAGGCTGCAATACCGGTATTGACAAGCGCTCAAAACCACTATACCATATACAACCATT
>DLOQ01000036.1 GCA_002479655.1 Lachnospiraceae bacterium UBA7480 | reverse complement strand
GGCGGATACATGTCCACAGGACAGTTGGAGATGAGCAATGTGGATCTATCTGCGGAGTTTACGGAGATGATTACTACGCAGCGTGGTTTTCAGGCGAACAGCCGTATCATTACAGTATCGGATACCCTCTTGGAGGAACTTACCAATCTGAAGAGGTAATCGATCTGCTATAATAGATACAATATAATATTGCTGACATGGGACGGAAAGGAAAGAATATCCTTTTCGTCCCTTAATGTCGATATTACCGGGAGCATATGCTGCCGGGAACGGAGAGCGGATATATGATAGAAGTGACCAGACTGAACGGGACCAAAATCCTTATAAATCCCCATTTATTGGAAATGGTGGAGGAAACGCCTGATACGGTCCTGACTTTGACGACCGGGAAAAAATTTATTGTAAAAGAAAGTAGACAAGAAGTGAAAAATCTAGTAAAATCATTTAGAAGGGAAATTTTTGCGATACATAATGCAGAATAAAGGGTACATGTGATATGGATTTAGCAACACTGCTGGGTGTAGTTATATGTTTCGTTATGGTAGTATTCGGTATTGTCTATAGCGAAACAGGTATTGATTTTACAGTTATAGAGAACTTTTTGGACGTACCGTCCGCAATCATCACATTTGGTGGTGCTTTTTGTGCTGTTTTGACCATGAACAGCGTAAAGGACTTTGTTGACGGGTTAAAGAGTATCGGCAAGGCATTTAAGACGCCGCAGTTAGATACCATAGAGATCATTAAAAAAATCATTGATTTGTCTAATATTGCCCGTAAGGAAGGTCTGCTGTCATTGGAAGAAGCGGCAAGTGATATTGACGACGAGTTTCTGAAAAAGGGGATTTTGCTGATTGTTGACGGTACTGATCCGGAACTGGTCCGTGCGATCATGGAGACGGAGATGGGAAGCGTCGATGCAAGGCATAAGCAGAAGATAAAATTCTGGCAGGATCTTGCTTCCATGGGACCTGCATGGGGTATGATCGGTACACTGATCGGTCTGGTTAATATGCTTAAGAATCTGGATGATGCTTCTGCAATCGGTCCTGCTATGGCGGTGGCTTTGCTGACCACATTGTATGGTTCCCTGCTTGCGAACTGGATCTCCATCCCGGTATCCACGAAGCTGTCTGCCAACAATGATGCGGAGATGACCTTGAAGGAGATCATGATCGAGGGGTTGTTATCCATTCAGGCAGGTGAGAATCCGCGTGTCATCGAGGAGAAATTGAAGTCCTTCCTTGCACCGAGTGATCGTTTTGGTGAAGGAGCGGCGGAAGAGGCGGCAGAGTAAGTGCAAAAAACGTGTTCTTCTGAATGAATATAAGTGTAACTGTGCAGAAAGCACGTGAAAGTGTGGTGAGAAGAGTTGGCAAAGAAAAAAGAAGAAGTCCCCGCACCCGGTTCGCCGGCGTGGATGGCGACATTCAGTGATCTGATGAATCTGCTTTTGTGTTTCTTCGTGCTTTTGTTTTCGATGTCAACTGTAGATCAGCAGAAGTTTGAGGAAGTTGCAGCTTCGTTTTCCCAGGCGTTCAGTATCTTTACCAAGGGTTCCCAGGCGATCGGTGACGGCGTCCTGATCAGTAACGGTGTCAGCCAGTTAAACCAGCTGGATGATTATATCAACAGTACCGGTCAGCCGGTGGAAAGCACGGAAAACCCTGAGGATATGCTGTCGGAAGCGGAAAAGATGCTGGAGGAGGCAAAGCAGGCGGCATCGGAGGAAATGGCGGAGATGGTGGGAGAAGCGATCTCGGAGGCCGGCATGGATGATATGATTGAGCTTGACTATACCTCACAGTACGTACAGCTGACATTAAACGGTTCCCTGTTGTTTGCTTCGGGAAGCGCGGATCTGAGACCTGAGGCGGAAGCTGTACTGCAGCAGGTGGGCATCATTCTGGAGCGTTATGCGGAAAGCACCATAGAGATCGAGGGGCATACCGACAACCAGCCGATCAATACGGCGCGTTTTCCAAGTAACAATGAGCTTTCCGATGCCAGAGCACTGTCTGTATTTTATTATCTGATCGGACATACGAATCTGGATCCCGCGTTCATAAAACATTCCGGCAGGGGAGAGTACTGCCCGATTGCAGCCAATGATACCATAGAGGGCAGGGCGCTGAACAGGCGGGTTGAGATAAAGATATACAATTCGCTCAGCGCGTATTAAAATTTCCATATAGGAAAAAGAAAGGTGTTTGCGTTATCATGAAAAAAAATTTGCTTTCTCTTGTTATTTTATCTTTGTTGGTGGTCAATATCATATTGACGGCGGTGATGCTGTTCTCCGTGCTGTCTACCAATAAAAAGACGGCGGAAATCGTGACGGATATTGCCGGCATCCTGCAGCTGGAACTGAACAGCAGCGCAGATGGGGCAGGCGCAGTATCGATTGCCGATACGGAGGTGCATGCGATTGCGGAACAGACGATCTCTCTGGATAAGGAAGAGGGCGATGCCAAAGATCATTTTGCGGTAGTTACCGTATCGCTTTCCATCAATACGAAGCATGAGGATTATGCGGCATATGGCGCTGACGTTGTCAACAAGGAGGATCTGATCAAGAGTGAGATCATCTCTGTTGTCAGTGGTTATACGGCAACAGAAGCGAGGATTCCGGAAGTACAGACAAAGATGTGCGAGGAGATTCTGGAACGCATTCAGAATATGTACGGTTCCACCTTTATTTATAAAGTGACGTTCAGCAATATTATAGTTCAGTAATTCATGAGTTGACTGCAGCATGGAGGTAAGGTTGGATGGGCGATGTCTTATCGCAAAATGAAATAGATAATCTGCTTGCTGCCCTGACCAGCGGCGAGGTAGATGTTCAGGAGATCCAGAAGGATTCCGAGAAAAGCGTTAAGAATTATGATTTCAAGCGTCCATCGAAGTTTTCTAAGGAACACCTGAGGACGATGGAGTTGATCTTTGAGCATTATGGGCGACTGCTTTCGACGAACCTGCCGGTTTATCTTAGAAAAAATATACAGGTGAATGTGACAAGCTCCGAGTCAGTTACTTTTTCGGAATTTTCCAATGCATTGTCCAATCCGGTCATTCTGGGAGTTGTCAATTTTCAGCCGCTGCCCGGCAATATCATTGTAGAGCTTTCCGCCAATGTCGCGTATGCGATCCTGGACAGGATGCTGGGAGGGCAGGGAGAGACGATTGACAAGCTGAGGGATTTCTCGGAGATTGAGATGGGGATATTGAACAATATCTTATCCATCTGTACGGGACTGCTTCGGGAACCGTGGAAAAATGTTACGGAGATTTCCCCGGTGCTGGAACGGATAGAGACCAATACGCAGTTTGCGCAGATTATCGCGCCCAATGAAATGATCTCCATCATTACGCTCAGCATCAATATGGGCGGTGTATCGGGATTTATGAATGTCTGTCTGCCGTTTATGACTTTGGAGAGTATTCTGGACAATCTGAATACGAAGTTCTGGTTCACCAGCCAGTCCCTGAATGCCGGTGAGGATAACCGCGAGAATCTGGAGATGCTGCTTAAGAGAGTTCAGGTGCCGGTCAAGGCGTATCTTGGAAGAAGCCAGATCACGGTCAATGATTTCCTGGGACTTCAGGTGGGGGATATCATCCGGCTGGGAACAAGGACGGACAGCGAGCTGGATGTATATGTCGGACAATATAAGAAATTTGCGGCAGTGCCCGGAACGGATCATGATAAATACGCAGTCCGGGTAACTTCAGTATATAGAGAGGAGGAAGAATAGACGATGGATGGCATGCTATCACAGGACGAGATCAATGCCCTTTTAAGCGGTCTTGATACAGAAAATAATGATGATACGGCGCCTGCTGCGTCTGCTGCGTCTGATGCTTCTTCAGATGAGGAATTGTTATCTGATATTGAGAAGGATGCTGTCGGCGAAATTGCCAATATCAGCATGGGTACTTCGGCGACAACCCTTTATTCCCTTGTGAACAGAAAGGTGAATATCACAACGCCTAAGGTATCGCTTGCAACTTGGGACAGTATTGTGGAGGATTATCCGACACCGTGTGTATTTGTACAGATCAAATATACGATTGGTCTGAACGGCTCCAATATTCTGGTGCTTCGTGAAGAGGATGTTAAGGTTATCACCGACCTTATGATGGGCGGTGATGGAACGAATACAGACGGGGAACTGGGAGAGCTTCATCTGAGTGCAATCTCAGAGGCGATGAATCAGATGATGGGATCCGCGGCAACGTCGCTTTCTTCCATGATCGGACAGAAGATCGATATCAGTCCGCCAACAGCGACGCATGTGGATGTGAATGAACTTAGGGATGCAGGAGTTGTGCAGGAGTTTATTGATGGAACCTTCGTCAAGATTGCATTCAGGATGCAGATCGGAGATCTGATCGAC
>DLOQ01000076.1:30462-34036 GCA_002479655.1 Lachnospiraceae bacterium UBA7480 | reverse complement strand
CCCGATGATATGAATTATGAAACGCTTGCTAAAAAAGCACGATACTTTAAGCAAGACGAGAAAGGAGTTGCAGCCATGTGTAAGATTATGGAGGATATGAGGAATGAGGCAGAATTGAATAAAGCAAAAGAAATAGCGGTTCGTATGATTAAAGCAGGTAAAATGTCATTGGAGGATATAGCCGATTACACAGAGCTATCCCTTGATACAATAAAAGAATTAGCAAGTCAGTCAATGCAGTTGGCATAATCAATCATATTAATCGAAATTTAATACAATGACAGCAGTCTCCTGCCCACACTTAACACGGTGTGGGCATATTGATCTAAAATGGAGATCCCTGTCCCATGTATCGGGAATCCTTTTAATCAGGGGGTTCTCGCTACAGTGGATTGCCGTTTAGGAAGATCCTTGATAGGATAAAATTATCAAAGGATAGGGAGGGGCGGCATTTATGGATAAAAAGAAAACAGGTGAACTTATTAAAGACGCCAGAATAAGAAAGAATTATACGCAAAGCGAATTAGGCGGATTGATCGGGGTTACCAATAAAGCGGTGTCACGCTGGGAGACAGGAGAGAGTTTTCCAGATATCGGGGTATTAGAGAGCCTGTCCAATGTCCTTGATCTTAAGATACAGGATATCGTTGTGGGAGAAATACAGGCAGATGATGAGACAGCATTGACTGATATCGTGAGATTGTCGAGATTGCAGGAAAAGGCGAAACAAAAGAAAATCGTACATTTTGCAATTGTTTTGATTATTATATTATATAGTTGTTTTATAGGGTGCAGCGCATTAAAAGGCGGCAGCATGTTTGGTGATCATTCAGGGATGATTTATCTGATTTCATTGGCAGTTATATTTATGCTTCTTCTATATGAGACTAAAAAAGATGATTTTAATGAGAAGAATGAGCTTGACGAAAAAGATAGTTTTGTAAAAACGGATAGCAAAATAAATCGGTATCTGCTGCTTATATCGGCTGTTTCAGGCATTTGGATCATTCTTGCCACATGTTCTACCGCCATATTGGCTGGAAATGGGATAATGCCGTTTCATATGGACGCGTTTTCCGTGGGACCGTTTCTGAATCATCAATTAATTGCGGTATTCCTTCTCAATATGGCGATCATGGTTACAGCGTTCTATAGAATGGATAAAAGGATGGAGGATACTTATCAGGAGATCATTGTTTCCATATCGGTGGCATATTTAGCAGTTTTATACACAGATGTGCTGCACAGGCTGTCTGCATTTGAGGGAGTTTACCGGATGATTTTTTTCAGGACAATTGTGGTTTTGGCTGAATTATTATTTGCCTCAGTATTGGCATTAAGGAGAAAAAATCGCTTGCACAACTAAAAAAAATCTGTTATTCTAATTTGTAAATTAAATAAAACATAAACGACACATGTAGTGCTTCGCACGTAAATCTGATCACGGTACGTATGTAATCTCGTAAAGATAAGATATTGCCGGATTGGTAGGCAGCGGGGCGGCATGTGTTTTTTTGTGTCAGAAAAGGAGAAAAAGTTATGCCAAGAAATCAATTTCAGAGGATGGTATTTGCATTCCTCACAGTTTTAATTACCGTACATGGATATGTATTTTACAGCCTGTATGTTGTAAATGGAAACACTCTGATGCAGGTAACAGGAACAGATAGCGTTATTCATGCCATCAATGCGCAGGGAGGAGTTTATATGTTTGGGGGCATGTTTCCCATATGGGCGGTAATCGTTGTTGAGCTTTGCCTTGCATATTTGCTGGAGTGTCTGTTAGGGAGTCCGTTGTCCTTCAAGATGACTTGCAGGATGTTTGATCCGAGAAGGAATCATCCGATGATTTTTGAAACGGTAATTATCTGTTGCACTGTATTAATTATGTGTCCGCTGATGAGCCTTTTGGCAGCGGGAATGTATTATCCGTATTATTCAGGATTTCATATTTTAACATTATTAGCCAATTGGCTGAAGCTTGTCTGCTTCAATTTACCGTTTGCTTTCTTTTCGCAGATTTTCATTATCCAGCCTATTGTAAGATGGGTATTTGGGAAATTATTTGCGCGGGACATCGCGGCGCGAAATTCCAAAGAGGAAGCCGAACGGCCGCAAAATGAGCAGGAAGCGATCGCGGATATTTTCAAGAGAATGGATGAAATTCAGGAAAATCTTGCACATGAAAGACGGCAGAGAAAGAAACTTGCTGAAAAAATAGAGCAGATATAACATACTGTTCAACCCGCCCAAAGTAGATTATAATAATAACAGAATCTTGAAGTGTGACAGCACGACGGCTGCTTTGCGGCTGGATTCTTGATTTCATAATATGTAATTAAAAACGGAGGGTCAGCTATGGAACATGCAAAAAAACTGGGATTCGGATTGATGCGTCTGCCGCTGATTGACAAAAACGATGCGGGCAGCGTAGATGTAGAACAGGTGAAGAAGATGGTGGATGCGTTTATTGCCGGAGGATTTACTTATTTTGATACGGCATGGATGTACTGCGGCTTTCAGAGCGAGAAGACAGCGAAGATCGCTTTGGTGGATCGTTACCCCAGAGAGAGTTTTACCATTGCTTCCAAATTACATAGTGGATTTTTTGACAGCTTGGAGGATCGGGATAAGATCTTCAACGCGCAGCTGGAAAATACGGGCGCAGGATTTTTTGACTATTATCTTCTGCATGGCATTGAATCGGGAAGCATCCATAAATATGAAGAATATGACTGTTTCAACTGGCTTCGGGAAAAGAAAAAACAGGGGTTGGTAAAGCATATAGGATTTTCCTATCATGATACGCCTAAGCTTCTTGATGAAATTCTGACAAAACATCCCGATATGGAATTTGTACAGCTGCAGCTGAATTATCTGGATTGGGAAAGCCCATGGGTGCATGCGCGCGCCTGTCATGAAGTGGCAGTAAAACATGATATCCCGATCATCGTTATGGAGCCGGTGAAGGGCGGAACTCTTGCAAAGCTTCCGGAGGCAGCGGAAAAACTTCTGAAGGACTATGCGCCGGAGCGGTCCATATCTTCATGGGCGATCAGGTATGCGGCGTCTCTTGACAATGTTATGATGGTTCTTTCCGGAATGAGCAATATGGAACAGATCGAGGATAATCTTGCAACGATGGAAGATTTTCAGCCATTGAATGAAGAGGAAAAGAAGCTTGTTTTCATGGCGGCGGACATTATCAATGGAAAGACTGCGATCCCGTGTACGGGATGCTCCTATTGTACGGAAGGCTGCCCGCAGAAGATAGCAATTCCGCAGTATTTCTCGCTTTACAATGAAGATATGAGAGAGCCTGCGGAAAAAGGATGGACAGTCAATCTGGGCAATTATGAACTTTTGACGCGGGAGTTTGGAAGNNCCGGTCAATGCGAAGGAGTATGTCCGCAGCATCTGCCGATCATAGAACACCTGAAGGCAGTCTCCAAACGTTATGATGCACAATAAAGACCGGGATTACTCATCCCTCTCCTTTCCCCAGAAGAACAGCGCTACTGTGCCGGGACCGGTATGACTGCCGATAACCGTACCGATGGAATTGATTTCCACC
>DLOQ01000076.1:13404-30442 GCA_002479655.1 Lachnospiraceae bacterium UBA7480 | reverse complement strand
TCTTCATAGCACGCGGACTGGGAGATATAGCATTTACCGGGGTAATTGACGCCTTGATCGGCGTATTCCTTCATTTTTTCCACGATAGCCGTGATGACTTTTTTCTTGGTGCGGATCTTAAATCGCGGGATCAGGCGTCCAAGGTTATCCATATTCAGCAGGGGACAGATGTTTAAAAGGTTTCCTACCGTGCCGGCGGTTTTTGAGACGCGTCCGCCTTTGATATAGAAAGTCAGGTCGGTGGAGAAAAACCAATGATTTAATTTTAATCTGTTTTCTTCCGCATACCGGAAGACATCATCAATGGATTTCCCTTTGTCGCGAAGGTCGGCAAGCTGATCCATCAGAAGTCCGTAGCCGGAGGATGCGCCCAGAGAATCTACAACATAGATCTTCCGGTCGGGATATTCTTCTTGCAGCGTATTTTTAGCGATCATGGCTGAATTGAGAGTGCTGGAGATTCCGGAGGACAATGTAAGATGCAGGATATCATGGCCTTTCTCCAAAAATTTTCTGAAATATGCTTCGTATTCGTCTGCATTGACCTGTGAAGTCTTGGTATCGGCGCCATCAACCATTGCCTGATAAAATTTATCAAACGGCATGGACTGTCCGAGATCGTCAGGATACTGCACCCCGTCCAATTCATAGTGGAAACAGATATAAGAGATATCACGCGCTTCAAAATGTTCTTTGGATAAATCTGCGGTAGAACAACAGCTTAAAATAAATTTACTCAATGTTATATCTTCCTTTCCTGCCAAAATTCCATTATTGTTAATGATATTAAGTGTAGCACAATGCTGTCCAAATAACAAATATTATAATCAAAAAAATAACAAAAATTTTATAATTTATATTATAGTTACCTGTTATTCGATAGCATATAAAACGATTATATGATGTTCGGCACGATCCCATGTTTTATCTGCTTCCTGTAATACAGATTTACGAAGAAATAGAAAAATGTCTGGAAAGGTCTCCGTAAGAGGGATCTTGTAAAAAGCGTCCTTTTTAAGATGCATTTTATGGAATAAACATCATTGTAAAGATCCCAATACGCTTTTGTCAGTTCCTCAGGTGTCATATTTTTGGGGATATGTACGGCTTCGCAGGAATTATAGGAATACATATCCGTGTTATAGATCCTGTTTTGCTGTTTCATTTCTTCCCAATATTTTGTTCCGGGAATCGGTGTTAAAATATAAAATCTCGGCACCGCAATATGATTTTCTTCGATAAACTGGGCTGTCTCCCTGATGGATTCCAAGGTATCGCCCTCTGCGCCGATGACCATTTCCGTGGAGATGTCGATGCCGTGTTTTCGGATGATCTTGATCTGCTCCGGGTATTTTGCGGGATCGGCCCATGCCTTGCTCATCCCCAGCAGGCTTTCCTTACTGATGCTTTCCAGACCGAAGCTTAAGACATAACAGCCGCTGGAAGCAATGATATCCAACAATTCTTCATCACCCGCAATATCAATGGAGCATTGCGTCATCCATTTCATTTTTAATTTTTTGATCTCAGCGCATAATCTGACGGCATAATCCCTGTCGGAAAATATGTTGTCGTCCAGTAACAGAAACTGCTGAAATCCCAATTCTTTTATTTTCTTGATGTCCCGGATTACTTCAGAAACTTCTCTTTGTAAATATTGTCCCTGATACAGACAGTAAATGGAACAAAAGCTGCATGTTTTCGGGCATCCTCTGCCAGCCTGTACCGGCAGGAAATTTCCAATTTTTTTATCTAATAACAATTCATAGCGGGGCAGCGGCGTTTTCAATTCCGTTAGTTTTTTCCTGTAGATCTTTTTTAACTGTCCGTTTTTAAAATCCTCTATCATTTCTCCCCATGTTTCCTCGGAGTCGCCGATCATGACAGAGTCGCCGTATTTTAATGCTTCTTCTGGCATAAGGCTTACCATATATCCGCCCAAAACTACTGTTTTACCCAATTCCCGGAATTTTTTGGCGATGTCAATAGTTCTCATAACGGCATGTCCCATGCTGCTGATGCCGATCAAATCAGCGTCCGTATCAAAGGGAACATCTTCTATCGTCTCATAGCAAAGTTCAACGTCAATGTCGTCCGGGGTAAGAGCCGCCAAAAGCGGCAATGCCAGTCCGACAAAATATAAGCGGTTCTTTTTGACCAGATTGCCGTATTGGTCATACGGCGTAGGTTGGATCAATAAAATCTTTTTAAGAGTATCTTTCATTTGTTATCTCCCTTAAGGTGGATCAAAACCATCCTTTTTTCTTAGTATCATACGCAGAGTGGAATAATGTCCTTACCATTACTCTGGGATAGGTCAGAACATGAAGCCAATAAAATCTCATCTGAAACATAAACGCGCTCATATGTTCAGGGGGTATGGTCACATGCAGCCCGTCCCTGTTTTTGGACTTAAAATTGATCAGTTGATCTTTGTACTGCTCATAAGCATCCGTGCCTTTGTATGGAGTAAATATGCCAAATAATGACCAAAGCAGATTGTTTTCTTTTATAAAATCAAAGAGTTTTCTGAAGTCCTGTTTCGTTGATTTATGACTGATCACAAACAGGCCGTTGCAGACGATATTATTTTCATGGCAGTACTTTATGGCTAGCACATTGTCATTTTTAGAAGTATGCTTATTGTATTCCTTTAACTGCTCATCACTTACAGCTTCAAGCCCTATAAGCAGATCTCGGAATCCGGCTCTGTATGCCAGAGGCAGGATATCCGGATTTTTCGCAATAAAATCTGCTCTGGAATATGCCATGAACTGCTTCTTGATCCCCTTTTCAATTATTTTTTCGCAGAATGACTTTACTCTCTCTTTATGAAAGAAAAAGGTGTCGTCTACAAACCATATTTTGTCATGATTGATCGACTCGATCTCTTCGATGACTTCATCAATATCTCTTTCGGCATAGATTCCGCTGTTCATTTTGGTGCAATAACAAAAGCTGCAATGAAACGGACAGGAAAAAGACGCCTTGCTGAGAGCAAATTTCCCTTTCAAAAAAATAAAATTCTTTTTTAATCCTCTGTAAAATTCAGTCCTGTCCGGCTTTACAATAAAACCGTTTACAGGTTCTCCCTTCTCCTTTATGATCCATTCATTTTCCCTTTTATAGCAGATTCCCGATTGGTTTTCCAGTACTTCCGCCTTCAGATTGCTCTCCCACATATTTTTTAATGTCTGAAGCCCATTGTCATGATAGACAAGATCAATATCGTCAGTAAAAAAGTCTTTATAATTTAATTCGGCTTCCGGTCCTCCAACCATGATCGTTATTTTTTTGAACCTTTTCTTTAGCTGTCCGGATCTTCCCTTTATGTAGTCGACCGTATTCGCGTTTGCGGTAAAGCCTATAAAATTATATCCGTTCTTTTTTATTTTATGGACCATTCTGGTATATCGAAAGAACCATGAGTGTTGAAATTCATCTAATATTTCACACTCCATTTGTAAATCTCTGCACAGCCCTGCCAGATACTCCAGCCCCAGCGGCTCCAGATTTGCGACAATCGATGAATATTTGGGCCTTATGAGCAATACTCTTAATTTCTCTTCCATTAGTTACTCCCGATCAGTTTTTCCAAATATTGTAAATTAACCTTAAACGCTCCGAAACTTAATTTCAAAGTATCCCTCAAGCCATATTTCCTTATGATATACAGGGCGCTTTTCGGATTGACCATGATTTGATAATACAGCATCATCGTATAAAAATAATATTTTTTTACGGATAAATAGGTGGGTTTGACTACAAGATGCGCCAGATCCCATTTTTCATATTCATCTTCCCTGATGATAAAATCTTTTTTATATTTCTCATAAAGCTCTGTCCCCCTGAGCGGCGTCAATGGCTGTAAATTGACAAATACGATGCCCAGTTTTTTGATCCAGCGTTCCAATGCCTTAAAATCTTCTTTTTTCCAGTCGATTCCGGTGATGAATGTGCCGTAACATTCCACGTCGTATTTTTTTAAGATGCCGACTGCCTTTTCATTGACGGCAACCTGCGTCATTTTATGATAATCCTTCAGTTCTTTGCTGTCGCAGGATTCCAGACCTACTATGACGGCGCGAAGTCCCACTTTTTTAAATGCCCTGATGACATCCTCATTTTCCGCAATAAAATCCGCCCTGCCGTAGATCAGGTATCTTTTTTTGATATGATTCTGCTTTAATAATCGGCAAAATTTAAGGATGCGTGTTTTATTCACAAGAAAGTCATCATCAACGATATAAATTTCTGTTTCTTTGATGGTCTTTAATTCCGCAATGATATCTTCCAGATCTCTGGTGAAATAATTGCCGTCCGTGATCTTTCTGCAAAAGCAGAAGGCGCACTGATAGGGGCAGCCGAAAGATGTTTTGATGAGGCTGCAGTTACGGTGAAACATATAATAATATTTGGAACGGTAGCGGTCTACCTTGCTTCTGTCAGGAAACGCATAGGAAAAACAGGTCTCCTTAATGGGCTTTTCGCTATCTTTATGGTAGATGCAGGGCAGATTTTCTGCCGTCTTTTGCTGCTCCAGCCGGTCAAGGATCTCAGTGATCGTTTTTAATCCGTTGGCGCGGATAATATAATCAATGTTTTCCGATTCAAAATCTTCCGGATTGACCTCCGCATGTACCCCACCGACCAGCACTTTGATTGCGGGATCATATGCTTTGATCTCTTCGGCATATTTTTTTACGACGTTTACATGGGCGATATATCCGGTGATGCCGACTGCCTGCGGATGATATTTTTGGATAAAATAGGTCAGCTCCCTTTTTTCCAGGATCATATCGATAATGATGGATTTATGTCCGTGAGAGCGGATATTGGACGCTATATATTCCAATTCCAGCGGCTCGCAGACCATTAGGTTTTGCAGCCCTATCGTGTCTTTATGAGGTTTTGGACGTATCAATAAAATGTTCATGCTCAGTCTCCATGCAATAGTTGCTTTTATGGTTATACTTTTATCAGTGATTTATGGCGCAGTTCTGTTACTTTTCCAGATGAAATAATGCGATCGTGGGCATATAAAATTTTTCTCTTATGACTTTTACTTCTTTTAAGTTTAATCCGGCTTTTTGAAACAGGACTTTCATCTCCTTGACGGACAGATACCTTGCTTTGCTTGTGGTCGCCTTTAAAAAGAAATTGATCAACAGGTCTTTTAAGCTGTTTGTAGATGAATTAACAATGATGACCGTTGCCCCCGGATTGCATAAGTCCGCAAATTTACAAAGAGTTTCCTCTTTATCGGGAAAATAAGGAAATGCATGGGTACAGAGAATAATATCATATTTCTCCGTACTCTTGAAATCTTCTATGGGGCATGCCTGAAACCGGATATTCTGCCCTGTTACGCTTTTCTTTGCCGCGTCGATCATATTATGGGCCGCGTCGATCCCCAGATAATCGATCTGCGGGTATTGTTCGGAAATCTCCCGGATAAGCTGTCCCGTCCCGCAACCGGCTTCAAACAGTTTTAAGGATGCGTCCGCCTGCAGCTTGGGCAGTATGATCTTTAGCACTTCCCGCCTGGTGGGACCCAGAGAATATTTCTGTACCCATAGACGGTTATATTTGTGAGCAAGATTTTCCCATTTTTGATACTTCATCGGCAGCCTCCGTGTCAATTTTATCTTATTTTTGCAATCTGAGTCCTTTGACTGCTTCCACCCAGTATTCCAGAGAAGCATTGATTGCCGCGCCCATATAATGGAAGGGCAGCACTCTTTTTCTCATAACCAGCATAGCCTGTTTTACGTATAACTTATAAAATTCAAAATAAAAAGCAGCCCTGCTCATTTTGGAAGGGTTAATGGTCAGATGTACAAAATCCCATTTTCTATAATCGTTCGTAACGATCCTGTCTTTGTATTTTTCATACTGCGCGGTACCCGGCATAGGGGTAAGGATGGAGATCGTTGATAAGTAAAGCTCATACTTTTTGATAAACTCGTACAGTTTTTTAAAATAACTTTTTTCTGCGTCAATATCGATCATCAAAAGCCCGATACAGGTAATGTTACATTCCTTTAATATACGGATTGCATTTAAAATGATATCGACGCTGCTGTCCTTCTCGTATTTTTTTAGGACCTCATCATCGATCACTTCCAACCCGACGGCGCACATGGAAACTCCTATTTCCGATAGTTTCTTCATATACTCCGGATGTCCGGCAATAAAGTCGGCGCGGAAATACAGGAAAAAATTCTTCTGAATATTTTCTTTTTTGATTGCTTCAATAAAACGATCCAATTTTTTGGTATCTACATAAAACGTATCATCAACGATCCAGATGTTGTCGCAGTCAATCGTTTTGATCTCCTCGACCACATTTTCAGGCTCCCTGCAAAGATACCGTCCGCCGTTTAAAAGCGTGGAAAAGCAGTAATTACAATGATGAGGACAGCTATAGCTTGCCTTTAAGATCGCGCATGGCCTCGCCGTCACGTATTTGTATCTTTTTCGGTTCCGGTACATATGTTCCCTGTCGGGAAAAGGAAGATCGTCAATGTTGAATTGTTCCCGGTCATTCTTATGCCATACGCCCGATCGGTAATAAGAGATCCCCTTTATGTTTTCAAGCTCCGCCTCCCGATCGGCAATGATTGTCTCAAATGGCTGAAATCCGCCGCTGTGGATGATCACGTCGATCCCTTCAAACTGAAAATCCTCCGGCATCACTTCCGCATGGGGACCTCCCACAATGGTAAGGATATCAGGATTGTAATTTTTAATGGTCTTAACATATTTTTTAATGGGATATATATGTACAAAGTTGGCGGTCATTGCTACAATATCCGGTTGAAACCGATGCAGAATACGTTTTAACGACGTATGCCTGATCGTGAAGTCGCAGATCTTGCTTTCCACGCCGCACCTTTTGCAGATGGCGGTCATATATTCCAGTTCCAGCGGTTCGGTGACGATCAGGGACAATTTGGTAAATACATTTTTAAAACTTGGTTTAATCAATAATACTTTCATTAAATTCTCCATCAGGCAGCTCTTTGCAAAACATCTTTTCTGTGAATCATAAAATCTTTTTTTACATCAGCGCGCGGTAATTCGGAAAATCATATTTGTATTCCAGGAGTCCTTTTCCGAGTTTTGCCGCGGCATTTAATAATCTGTTTGAGTGGTGTGCGTAAAAATATTTCTTTTCCAGTCTTGCCCCGAATCTCAGCTTTGTATCTTCCGAAGTCTGCCCGAAGTCAATTGCGCTGCATCCGTGGGAGATTGCATAACATACGATGTGATATAACATATAATAATAAAGATCCGCGGTATTATAATCATAGTCCATGCCGCACAGCATAAAAATAAGTTTTTCGCGGTTTTGTTTTAAAAGCACAAAGCCTACCGGGGCGGTACCCTGAAAAAATATCAGCCTGACGGCGTCAACCCTGTCAAAAAATCCCTTTTCCAGTTTCTCCAGTTTATAATTGGACTTTTCGTAGGTATTCAGATACAATCTGTAAATATCAACGCTGCCGTCATTGATTTCCTTCACGGTCAGGTCTTTGCATGCGGCTGTGGCTTTTCTGATCCTTCTCCTATAGGGGCTTCTTAAGTGTGCCATATATTCCTCTATGGAATCCAGATGTCTGTCCAGAATACATGTCGGAAGCGTTTCCCCTATCGTCATCTGTCTTACGGATGGGCAGCTGCTGATATTCCCGACGTTTAATACAAGCTTTGCTCCTTTGATCTTTTTGATATAGTCGAACATCATTTCCTCATCATTGGTAAGGTAACCGCAGCAGCTTAAGGAACAGGGATAGCCGATCACCTTTAGCTTCAGGAAGCATTTCAGCTTTCCGAAGGTAAAGATATTCATTTTATTTTCATAGATCGTAAAAAAAGCATAGGCGTCATTTTTCTGTAGAAATACATATTTTTGACGCAGCTTATTTTCTTCTTTTAACAGATTCAGCAGTCCGCTTTCAAACGGATATTCCAGAATATCACAGACAAGACTGCTGATCTCATCAAAATGATCGCTGATATAAACGGTTTTTTTCTGATCAGATATCTTTTTCATAAGTCACATAGTCCTTATATCTGCTGTCGCATACTGCCTGACAAAAGCTGTTGGAATCCTTGTTTTCGTCCAGGATCCATGAAGTTTCCGCTCTGGTGATATGGTAATGCGTCAGGTTCTTAAAGATCTGGTTAATCAGTCCCAATGCCAGACCGGATCGCCTGTTTTCGTCCAGGATCCCGTATTCCATGATCTTAGCCGTTTTTATCCGGCTGCCCCAAAAGATATTTTTGATAAAATGCTTTGCTCCGAAAATATCTCCTCTTTTCCCCAGCTCGTTAAAATCGGGATACCACATGATAAATCCCACCGGCATATCTCCCTGAAATGCAAAGATCAGGGAATCCTCCTTCATAAACAGGAATAATTCTTTTAACATTTCGATATCTTCCTGATAAGTCCGCTGATAATAATATCTGTGACCGGCAAAGGTTTTGTTATTCAGATCGGTATATATTTTTGCGTCATCAGTAAATCTTTTTTTGTCAAAGGTACGAAACGTATATGTTTTATCCAATTTATCCAGTAATTTCTGAAAATTATCCAGCCGGTGGTCGATCGCATGGATCACATAGGTATTCATTTTGATCTCCGAAAAATCCATGCCCTTAAAATAATCATGATAATAGCTTGGATTGGCGGCTGCGGAAAAGGAATTGACCGTATCGTAATGGGAGCATAAGAAACCCAGTCCGTAATTGACATGACCGTTCAAGCCGACGACAATTTTTTTACAGCCTTTGGTTTTTCCTATTTCTATTGCTTTATCCACCAGCAGCTTCGCGGCTTCGGACTGATCCGGCAGACTTTCAAAAAAGCAGAGCTGGATATAATCCGGCAGGTCTTTGGCAAAAACCACGATCCCCTGACTGACGATCCTGCCGTCATGCATGACATTGATCGGATAGATGTTTTTGCCGTTGATAAAGCTTGTCTGTTTCCGAAACACCTCCCGAATCATAAAGTAACTGTTATCAATAAATGTCTTGTTGCTTTGATATAAGTTTTTCCGAAATCTTAAAAACTGTTTTTCATCCTTTTTATGCGTAACTGCCGCTAATTCCATTTTCTTTTGCGTCCTTGTCTGTATATCGTTTAAAAAAATGCTTTTTTAAGCAATTGCGAAACTCTCTTTACACGGCGATCATTTCTTGGTGTCTTCAATATATTTTATCAGATCACCCACCGTATTGATAGAATGGTATTTTTCCTCATCGATCTCAATATGAAAAGTATCTTCAATGAGAGCGATCAAATTGATAAAATCGAAAGAAGTAAGCCCAAGATCGGTTTTTATGTTCGTCTCCGTGCTGATATCATCAATATGATAATTCTCTTTTAATAATGTCCTTAGTTGGTTTAACATGGTGTCTCCTTAATCATAATTCTTTTTGTTTTTCATCTTTTTGTATTGTGTTTTCCGTCGGCAAGGTGTATCTGCTTCTGATGATTTTTTGGGAACTTGTTTTTTCAAATTCTTCAGAAACGATTTCAAAATCATCAATGCGCATATAGGAAGGAAGCGTGCGGTTGATCGCTTCGATATCCTTTTTTAATTGTCCGGCTCCGCTGTCATTGCAGGCTTTGTCCTGATTATCAGCATTGCCGTCAAGAAGTATTTTTGCGATAATGATCTCCGTGGAGTTTCTGACATCTGCCATCACCAGACATTCTTTGACATACGGAAGCCGTAACAACTTTTTTTCCACGGCTTCTGGCGAAAAGTTTTTGCCGTTTTTTAATATGATCAGATTTTTCTTGCGTCCGGTGACATACAGGATGCCATCTTCCAGATACCCGATATCTCCGGTCTTGTAATATCCATCTACAAAAGAAAGCTCGGTCTCTTCTTTGTCGTTATAATAACCGGACATAACATTCCAGCCTTTTACTAAGATTTCTCCGTCATCCGCAATCTTAACTTTTGTGCCTTCGATCACGGCTCCTGCGCTGCCCCGGATATTGTTCCTGTCCCGGTTGACGCTGATCAGCGGCGCACATTCCGTCATGCCGTAACCGTTTAATACGGTAATTCCGATTTCCTCAAATCTGTCAACATAGACAGGATCTAAGAATGCGCCTCCGCAGACAATGATCCTAAGCCTTTTGTTGATCAGATTTTGAAATAGGGGGCGTCTGATATCAATATGGCATTTCCGTAATCCGTTGCTTAATTTGATCAGCCCGTAAAGCAGCTTTTCTTTCTTTTGGCGTCTTGCCTCGCGGATGATATTTTTATAGATCCCTTCCAGCATAACAGGTACAACGCCGATATAATACGGATTATAATATTTAAAATCCTTTGCGATATCCTTTAATGCCATATTGATGCATACCGTATCCCCGTTATAAAGCGGTGATAAAAGGTCGGGATGGAATCCGTACATATGGCTCATCGGTAAAAGCTGCAGCATGGGAGATTCCAGATGCATATATAATAAAGGCGCCCGCAGATTGGAAACAATATTGTGCTGGGACAGCATGGCTCCTTTGACGATGCCGGTAGTCCCGGAGGTAAATGCCAGAACGGAGAATTTATGGCTGTCCGTATGCTCCGTATCTTTAAAAAATGCGTCCGGATCATAATGCTCCTGCGTGATCGTCTGATAGGCAGCATCTATATTGATCCGTCTCAGCGTATCTTTTTGGGGAAGCGCATCTGCTTTTTCTTTGGTTTTATCCGTATAAAATAACACTTTAATGTCAAACTTTTCAATCAAGGAAGCCAGACCATCAACAGTAAGCTCCCGGTCAATGGGGGCGATGACATTCTCAAATACGCCGGCAAGATAGATCGTGATATACTCATACCGATTCTCAGATAGGATGCCTATGTTGCTGTTTTGTATATCATTCTTTTTATAAAAATAATAAAGATCAGAGATCTGCCGGATCAAGGCATCATAGGAAATGCTTGTTTCCTTCCCGTTTTTTCTAAATCTTATAGCCGTTCTTTCGGAATAATTGTCATATATCCCTTTAAGCAGCTCGTGGAAATTCTCATATTTTACAACGTCGTAATCGCTGGGCGGCATATGTTTTTCTTTTTTCATTTTTTGTTTTTCCATATCCGCAGTGCAACATTCGGAAAACCTTCGGTTTTCCTCATTCGCGGGCTTCGCCCTATGTTCGCTCCTGAAATTATATGTCGCTCGTAAGCAAGCTTCCGGCGGCATATAATTTCACTCACTCACGCACTGCATCATTGCTTTCGCGTATATCTTACCATATTCGTAGTGCATTTACTATAGAGAAAAATTTTTTGAAAAATCGGGATATAGAGGAATATGACAGATATAGTGGCAGGAAATATATCTATATACAAAATATAGAAATCCGCTTTTTGTATTTATGAAATAATTGTGAATACCTTGATTTGGTATTTGACAGCGGTATTCTGTAGTCATAAAATAGATATGTTATTATGAGATATCATTGAGTTATTATGTCCTCTAAAGGTTGCTGATATAAAATGTATTGATGCAGGATGGGATGTATGCGCTGATAGTTGGATAAAATCCGGATGAAAGGTATGGTTGATGATATGAGAAAAAGATGGATAGCAGATATGATGGTAGTATGCATGATCGTATGTGCTTTTGCATTTTCAGGCTGCGGCGCGGCGGATACGGCAGCTTCGCTGATATCCGGGGAGACGGATACGGCGCTTCTTGAGGTGGATACGGTGAACCCGCTGATTACGGACATTTCTGTGGAAGGTGAATATGTTGGCATTTTGGAGTATGAAGATCAGGTATCTGTTGTTCCGATGCTCAACGGAGAAGTAACGGCAACTTATTTTGAAGAAGGCGATTACGTTGAGGCGGGGGAATTGTTATTTACCATTGATGACGAGGCGTATCAGCTCCAGCTCCAGAATGCGCAGATTGCATACCAACAAGCGCAGTCAGGGATCGATTCCCAGTTAGGGCAGCTGCAGATGGGCAGGGATTCTGCCGTCAATTCGGTTTCTTCAGCACAGGAGGGGATCAGCCAGCTGAAGGACTCTTATGATTATTTTAACAGCCAGCTTGCGGATCTGGATGAGTCGAAGGCGGATCTTGCAGAAGACAGGGCGGAAATGAAGGAAGATCTTCTGGATATCAGGGATCAAATCTCAGACCTCGAAAAGAGCATAGGGAGTATGCAGAGTGAATATAACGATATGTATGCGGCATATGTAGCTGCAGAGACTCAGTATAGGATACAGGAGTCACAAAAAAACTCCATGGAAGGTTCGATATCAGAAGGCTCAATATCGGAAGGTTCAATACCGGAAGGTGTTGTGCCTGACAACATGAATGTGAATATTATTACGGAGAGTGATTTGATCAAAATGGATACCGCATGCGACCAGCTCTCCAACGCATTAAGCGCGGCAAGATCTACGCTGTCCGGGCTGCAAAGTGCGGAAAAGCAGCTGGATAATGCGATTGCCCAGTATGACAGCAGTATGGATCAGATAGATTCCTCCAAGGACAGTATCATATATCAGAGGGACAATCTTGATTATAATATGGAACAGGCGTTACGGGGGGAACAGCTGGCGCAGGCACAGCTGGATTATTATGATAATTATACGATACCTTCCGCGCAGACGTCCGCTACGACGACATTGCAGCAGGCGCAGCTGGGGATCGATTCGGCGCGGCTTCAGTTAGGCTATACACAGGTGACAGCGCCGGTATCCGGCACGATCCTGTCTAAAAATGTAGAGGAGCTTGGAATCGCGCAGATGGGATATCCGGCATATGTGATCATCAGTGATGAAGGAACGATAGCGTCCTTTGGCGTACCGGAAAGCACTTATCGTATGCTGTCGCTGGGGCAGGAAGTCAGAGTGGAAAGAAACGGCGTGGTCTATGACGGCAGTATTGTAGAGATTCCCCTGCAGGTCAATCCGCAGACGGGATTATTTACAATAAAAGCGGCAGTGAAGGGTGATACGGATCAGTTGATTATGGGCACCTCCGTAAAAGTCACGCTTGCGGTAAAGCATACGGAACGCGCATTGACGATACCTATCGACTGTGTCTATTATGAAGGCGGCGAGGCTTATACCTATGTGCTGGAGGGCAATATCGTCCGGAAGGTATCCATAGAGACCGGTCTTTATGATGGTGTGAATATGCAGATACTTAGCGGCATTACAGAGGATATGCCGATCATTACGACATGGTCGTCTGATCTAAGGGACGGTCTGGAAGTTAAAGTAAGCGCTGAATAAATCACCGCTTTCTTAGAGTCTCCGGCGGATGCGCACGGATCTGCAAAGAAACATACTGCATTAAGGGATAAAATGCCTGCGCTGTGGTGTTCAGAGACGTATGAGGAAGAAAACGTCAGGATTTGTTACGGAATAAATTGCGTATGCCCTAATGCTTAGGGTGTGGCAGAGATGAGGAATCATGCACAATTTTACAAAATTATGTTTAAAAAAACCGGTATCTACGGTTATCATTATTATGGCATTGGTTATTTTCGGCATTGCTTCGGTCCTGGGTATGAATATGCAGCTGACGCCGGATATGCAGCTGCCGATGATCATTGCCTTTACTGTGTATCCGCAGGCAGGACCGGAGGAAGTGGATCGTCTGGTGTCACAGGAGCTGGAGCAGGTGGGCGCGACCATCGAAGGTCTGAAAAGCGTAACCTCCCAGTCCATGGAAAATATTTCCTATATGATCTATTCCTTTGAATACGGAACGGACATAGACGAGGCATATACGGATCTTCAGCAGGAGATCAATACGATCAAGAGCAATCTGCCGGACGAATGCAGCGATCCGATCCTGATCATTATGGATATCAATGCCGCGCAGTCTATGACGTTGTCGATCACTTCCGACATGGGGGCGGATGTCCGCTCTTTTGTAAATGATTCTTTAGAGCCGGAGATCGCTTCGATCCCTAACGTGGCAAGGACGTCAGTCACCGGCGGTCAGGAGGACTATATCCGGGTACAGGTCGTTCCGGAGCTTCTGTCGGAATACGGATTGGATATGGCGACACTTGTTACATATATTACATCTTCTGATTTTTCGATCCCCGCAGGTACGGTGGATATGGGCTCCCAGACATTGAATGTCAATACAAAGGTTGCGTATGAGAGCATCTATGACTTAGAGGATATCCCGATCCTGACAGCAAGAGGCAGCACGATTCATTTAGGAGATGTTGCGGCGATCTCTTTTGCAAGAAAGGATGCGGATTCGATCAGCCGTTATAACGGTGAGGATAATGTAACGCTGGATATCACAAAGAAACAGGGTACGAATGCGGTTGAGCTTTCCCGTGATGTGAAGAAGGTCATAGAGAAGATGGCGGTGGATTATCCGAAGATGCAGATCAATATCATCTATGACAGCAGCGACTCCATCATCAGTTCCCTGACCAGCGTAGGAGAGACGCTTGCACTGGGCGTTGTGCTTTCCATGGTGGTATTGTTTATCTTTTTCGGTGATTTTAAGGCAAGTCTGATCGTCGGCAGTTCTATGCCGGTATCCCTGTTGGTAACGCTTCTTTTGATGGGCGCATGCGGGTTTTCTTTGAATGTCGTTACGCTGGGAGCTATGGTTATCGGCATCGGTATGATGGTGGATAATTCAATCGTCGTGCTGGAGATGTGTTTTCAAAAGCGGGATCAGGGGTATTCCTTTGAAGAAGCTGCGCTGAGTGCGGTCAAGACCGTGGCGATGTCTATTACGGCATCTACGATCACGACGATCGTTGTGTATCTTCCGCTGGCATTGATGAAGGGGCTTTCGGGACAGATCTTCGGACAGCTGGGATTTACGATCATCTTTTCGCTGACGGCATCCCTAATCGCTTCAGTAACGCTTGTTCCGCTCTGTTTTGCGAAGTATCATCCCATTGAGAAAAAGGGCTTTGTGATTGCGCGCGGTGTAAAATGGTTTTCTGAAAAATACGGTAAGTTTTTGAGCAAGGTGTTGAATAAAAAACTGATTGCAGTTCTTGTGACGGCAGCGATCGTGGCGTTGACTGCCTTTGGCGTCACACAGTTACATACCCAGTTGATGGCGCAGTCGGATGAGGGAACGATCGCTATGTCGGTTAATGTAAGACCGGGACTGGGACTGGAAAGCAAGGATGCAGTATTGCGTGAACTGGAAGCCTTTGTGGCTGCTGNNTGCTGATCCGGATGTTGCCAATTATAATGTCAGCGCTTCGGATGGCACGTCAACGATCAGTGTGACGGCATATCTGAGGAAGGACAGATCGCGGGCTACGATAGAGATCGTAGATGAATGGAATCTTGCTCTGGCGGACATGAAAGATGCAGAGGTATTGTGTACTTCCACAAGTACCATGTCTATGGGTTCGATGGGAACGGATTCCAAGGAGATCGATATCCGGTGCGCCGGTCTGGAACAGTTAAAGGTGGCTTCCGCGCAGATAGCGCAGGCAATCCGGGATGTGCCGGGCGTAGTCAATGTCAGTACGGATTTTAAAGATTCCTCCAATAAGGCGGAGATCGTTATCGATCCGGTAAAAGCTACAGGAGCAGGCATCCTTCCGGCTCAGGCGGCGTCAGCGCTTTATGCTGCCAAAAACGGTACGGAAGCCATGGATCTTGCAATCAATGAAAAAGATTATACGGTGATCGTGGAATATCCAAAAGACCGTTATGATACGATCGCCGAACTGATGAATATGCAGCTGACAAGCAACTTTGGGACAGGTATCATCCTCTCGGATATTGCGGAAGTCAGATATACCGACAGCCCCCAGACGATCAAGCGTGCGGATAACTATTATCAGGCGGCGATCGTGGCAAGTCTGTCAGACGAAACCAAGTATGACGCGATGAAGCAGATCGATGAGATCGTAGCGGGTATCAGGCTGCCAAGCGGCGTTTCATATGCGGAGGATCAATATACGGAGATGATGACGGAAGAATTTATGGCGATCTTTAAGGCAATTTTAGTTGCGTTATGGCTGGTATTCATGGTGATGACCATGCAGTTTGAATCGGCAAGGTATTCCGGAATGATCATGTTCTGTATTCCGTTTTCCCTGATTGGTTCTGTAGCTATGCTTTGGATCACAGGCATTCCGCTGGATATGACTTCCATGATGGGATTGTTGATGCTGGAAGGTATCGTGGTAAATAACGGTATCCTGATGGTCGATACGACGAATCAGAATCTGGAAGAGGGCATGCCGGTGAATGAGGCGCTTGTGGAAGCGGGTAAGTCAAGGCTGCGGCCGATCCTTATGACGACGCTGACGACAATCCTTTCCATGGTGCCGATGGCGCTTGGTGTTGGATCCAACGGTCAGTTGATGCAGGGTATGGCGATGGTTATCGTCGGTGGTCTGGTTGCTTCGACATTGTTGACGCTGATTCTTCTGCCGACCTTCTACCTGATCATCAGGAAGAGACCAAAGAAAAGAAGTGTGGAGAAGTAATATGAAAAAACGGCTTCGGATCAGACCCGCTTGGACGCTGCGGCGATATAATATCCGTAACCTTCCGCAGGATCTTCTTGCGGGCGTGATCATTGCGGCTGTTTCGATCCCGATCTCTATGGGATATGCGCAGATCGCGGGGCTTCCCGGTGTTTATGGTTTGTATGGCTCCGTATTTCCAATCCTTGTTTTTGCACTGTTATCCACATCACCCCAGTTTATCTTTGGAGTAGATGCCGCGCCGGCAGCGATCGTCGGGGCGGCGCTTTTGCAGCTTGAAGTCATTCCGGAATCGGAGCAGGCGTTGGAGATCGTTCCGCTGATCACGCTGTTTACGGCAATTTGGCTGCTGCTTTTTTTCTTTTGCGGCGCGGGAAAGCTTGTAAATTATATCTCTATGCCTGTCATGGGCGGATTTATCACGGGCATCTGTTGTACGATCGTTTTGATGCAGCTTCCAAAGATGATGGGCGGAAGCTCTGGTGTGGGCGAGCTGTTTGAGCTGGTGCCGCATCTGATACATACATGCAGAGAGGTACACTGGCT
>DLOQ01000076.1:314-13359 GCA_002479655.1 Lachnospiraceae bacterium UBA7480 | reverse complement strand
CAGGAGCCATTCTTTCCGTGATGTGCGGTCTGAAAGAAAAGGGTGTCGCTCTGTTGCCCGGTGTAACGCCGGGACTTCCGACATTTTCTTTTCCGAACTTGGGCGCGGTGGAACATTCGGACATCATCGGCATGAGCATGACGGTCGCGATCGTGATTATGGCGGAGACGCTGCTTGCGGAGAATAATTTTGCCCATANNGGCTACCGTCTGGAAGACAATCAGGAGATTCTGGCGTTTTCCATGGGGAATCTGGCGGCGGCATTTACCGGCTGCTGTCCGATCAATGGTTCCGTATCCCGGACGACAATGGGAGAACAGTATGGCGCAAAGAGCCAGCTGACAGGTATTGTGGCAGGTCTTTTGATGATTGCCGTGCTTTTGTGGGGAAGCGGATTTATCCAGTATCTTCCGGTGCCGGTGCTGACGGCGATCGTGGTGAGCGCACTGATGGGCGCGATGGAGTTTCACCTTGCGGGGAAGCTGTGGAGGGTGAACCGGACTGAATTTTATATTTTTATGGGCGCTTTTTTGAGCGTGCTTTTTCTGGGTACGATCTATGGCGTCATCGTCGGCATCGTTCTTTCTTTTGTCAATGTGATCGTAAAGTCTGCCGATCCGCCCAGATGCTTTCTGGGTATCCTGCCCGGACATACTGATTTTGTGAATATTTCCAAATATAAACATATCTATCCGATTGAAGACATCGTGATCTATCGTTTCAGCAGCAGCTTATTTTTTGCCAATATTGAAGTCTTTCAGAAAGATATTGAAGAAAGCATCAAAGAGGATACGAAAGCGGTGATCATAGACGCTTCCGCCATCGGAAGCATCGACGTGACGGCGGCGGAGCGTCTGCAGATCATATACCGCAACATGAAAAAGAGAAATATAAAGTTTTATATTACGGAACATATCGCGCCGTTAAATGATCAGTTCAGAAAGCTGGGATTGGGATACATGATAGAGGAAGGAGCGGTCAGAAGGACGATATCAACAGCATTGCAGGATATGGGACTTCAACCGCCCTATCCGATCAAGGGCAGCCACCGCACGGATCATTCGCTTGTGAGAAAACGGGTGGAGGATACGATGCAGGAGTTTGTCTGGGCATTTGGAGAAGATGCGGAGAAAGTGATCGAAAAGCAGATACATGATCAGATCGAAAGGTTAAAAGAGACAAAGGATATGGATTCCCTGTTTCACGGAAGCTGGCATCAGATGGCTTCCATGGATGAGGATGAATGGCTGGAGCATCTGGAGGCGCATCTGACGGAGATCGTCCGTATATCCGGCGCGGATGAGGATCAGGTTGCAAACCGGTTTGAGCAGAGGAGGCAGGAGCTTTGGGAGAAGCTTAAGAAGGAGCATCCGGAGCTGGCGGAGAATTTTGAGAAACGAAGGCAGGCTTTGGATGAACATTTAAAACAGCATCATCCTGAGGTGTATGAAAAGGTGGTGCAGTTGAGGAATAACCTGACCGTATAGCGCATAGGGAGGAGAAAAGGCGTTAAATGTAATGAGGGGATGGCAGATATATGGAAATGCAGATTGTAATAATGAGCATTATTACATATTTATTATTGTTCAATAGCTGTTTGACTTTTCGGTTAAATATTTTTCAAAACATAGTTATTACAGTTGTGCTTATTGTTAATATTGTATTTGTTTATGGTCTGATTGGCAGTTTTTTTGTGATACCGATGTTTTTGATATTGATTTTATATATTGCGTGGCTTAGACGGGAAGACTGGCAGGTCAATGTATTTTTAATAATAATATCATACATTTTATTAGTGATTGTAGATAACCTGACACATTTTATTTGGAGTTTTATTGGTTTAAATGTTAGTGATCATTGGATGATTTATATGCTCATAGATTATCCTATATTTTTTGTGATATGTCGTTTTTTATCATGTAAGATAGCAGGGGCAAGAAAAAATAAAACATTAGCGTTATCCCCAAAGATCATAACGATTATTGGAACAAATCTGATTTTATGTATGATTATTTTTGTTATGCATATTGCTGTTGTGGAACAAGCTGGATCATCTTCATTAGTTCTTTTCAGTAGTATAATATTGTATATAGGATACTTTGTTTTAACTTTTTTAATGGTAATAACGATCGTCAAAGAGTATGATACAAAGGCTCAAATTACTTTGAAGCAAAATTCGTATGATAACCTTCAGGAATATATATCCCAGATCGAAAAGCTTTATCAGAATCTTAGAACGTTTAAGCATGATTATGCAAATATCATGGTAAGTATGGCTGGTTATATAGAGGATAATGATATGGAGGGTCTGAAAAAATATTATGATGAACAGATATTTCCAATTAGTAACCAGCTTATAAAGAAAAATGATGCTATAGCAGTTTTGCATAATCTGGACATCGTAGAGCTGAAAAGTTTGATTTTTATTAAATTGAATTTTGCTTTAGAACTTAATATTGATGTGAAAATGGAAATCACTGAAAAAATTGAGACAATTAATATGAATGGCATTGATTTGGTTAGAATAGTAGGAATATTATTAGATAATGCTATTGAGGCTTGTCAGGAATGTGAAAACCCCTGTATTATTTTTTGTATAGTGAGGATGAATGAAGATGTGACTTTTATTATAAAAAATACATATGTTAAGCATGAAATTGATTATAGTAAACTTGGAAACATTGGCATAAGCTCCAAAGGAGAACGAAGAGGAGCAGGCTTATATAATATAAAAACCATTACCAATAGTTATGATAATGTAATAATGGATACGGAATACGGAGAAGGATATTTTACTCAGGTATTGGAGATTTACGGTGAATAGTGGGTAAAAGTAAAATCGTTACTATGACCATAGAGAAGACGATGGCGGTACGTAGCATTGAATTTGATAAAATAGAGATTATAGTCAGTAAAACAGATATTATTTTTAAACGTTTATGCTGTTTTATGCTAAATTCTGAGGAATACGGATTCTTTTGTGTCCCTTTTGGTCTATAAAAGAAAAAAACAATATTTACTGAAAAACATATAAAAATACAGATGGTCTGGCTAATATTTATAAAGCGTACAATTATACCACCGCCAATCATGATCAAAGTTGTAGTTGCCAAACATTTTTCAATACTGTTACAATGATATCCTCCTGTAACCATGCGTAAAATACAGAAAAAAAAGAATGTTAAGAGTGTTTCAATAAAAATATCTGTTATAAAAGATAAAAACAAAATAAATGCCGTGATCATGATATTATAAATAATGTTTTGGAGTCCAAAAAACATTTGCAGACGCTCTGTTTCTGTACACTGATTATTTCTATCAAGTATAGTAATTATTTTTTGGGCAATGTAACTGATTATTTTTTTCATATGATTCCATCCCTTGATCTTTGATATTTATTATAATATATTAATTTTAATATTCATAAATTTTTCTTAAGCGCATGAAAAAACGTCTTATACGTAAAGGAGCATATTAAATATGATAGATGTGTATATATGTGAAGATGTTAAGGAACAAAGAGATGTAATTGCTAATTATGTTACTTCAGCAATCTTGATGCAGGAATATGATATGAAGCTGCGGATAAGCACAGATGATCCGGAGGAAATAATAGAGCATTTAAAAGCATCAGAAAATACAGGTTTATATTTTCTGGATATAGAATTAAAATTAAGCAAGAATGGTATAATGCTTGCGAAAGAAATACGGGAATACGATCCCAGAGGATTTATAGTATTTATCACATCTCATTCAGAAATGTCATTTATAACATTTCAGTATAAAGTAGAGGCTTTGGATTTTATATTAAAGGATGAACCACACCAATTGCAGAAAAGAATATGTGAATGTATGGAAAATGTAAATTTAAAATATATGAAAAATTCGAGGGGCAGTAAAAAAACGATAACAATTAAAAGAGGAGGAAGAAATTTAACGCTGGAATACGACGATATTATGTTTTTTGAAACATCTGTAAGTGAGCATAAGCTTGTAGTACATACAGTTAATAGAACTTTAGAATTTTTTGGCAAAATGAAGGATTTAGAAGATGAGGTGGGAACAAATTTTATACGATGTCATAGGGCATATTTAGTGAATAAAAATAATATAAAAAAAGTTTTGTATGATGACAAACTTATTATTATGAAAAATGAAGCAGAATGTCCCATTTCCCATAGAATGATTGGACGAGTAAAAAAACAAGTATAATGATTTGATTTTTTTAAATTAATTTAGAAAAACGGTCTGTAAAATATTTTTTACGGATCGTTTTTTATATACGTTTAAGCTATTTTTTGTTTCTTAAACGTAATAAATAAAAGACATAAAATACGCTTAAGACGAAGAATAGTTCTTTTAAGAAAAAAGTATATGATCTGCCGCAGTACATAATAAAATAACATTATAAAATAAAGTATTTGGAGGAGATTCAATGATGAAAAATTTAAGAGAAAAGAGTATTGAAATGTTATGTAATTTTGGAAAGTTTGGTTTGGGAAAATCCATTACATTAGGCATGTATGATTTTGAAATACCGGACAAATTAATTTCGGATAAAAGACAAGATAATGATAACTTTGATAAGATTCATAGCAATAATGATACAAAAAAATATGATTGAAAATTTTGAGAGATTCATTTTATAAACACTTTTAAGTGATAAAAAGAAAGGAGTGTGCGTATGAAAAAACGGAAAAACGCAATCAGAGGTAAGATGGCAAGAGTCATGTCTTTGATCATGACGGTGATTATGGTATTGGGCGGTATCCCCTCCATACCGGCAAGGGCGGAAGGGGGTGCGTACCCATATATGATCTTTGCCGCATCGGATGAGGAGGGTGCGGTCACGTTAAATGCCAATAATACAGGCTTTAACGGCAACGTCGCTACGAATGGAACCATTGCCGTCATCGGGAGCAACTGTAATATTAATGGCACAAGGACGGAGCGCGCCGGGGAAGACGGCGAGGCGCTTTTCATGCCGGATCTTCGGGAACGAATTGAGGATACATATTTTGCGGCAGGAACGGAGGAGCATGAAGAGGATTATGCTCTGGAAGAAATCAATATCAATGTAAATACTCCGATCGAAGGAGGCGGGGAGGTATCGCTGACCGGCAATATCAACTTAAATGCCGGGATCATGGCGCAGGAAGATATTGTACTTGACGGTGAAGTAAAGAACTCGGGAGATGTGGTGCTGTATTCCGCAACCGGCAATATAGTCATAGGCAATACCAATATGAACCTAAACGGTCTTGTCTATGCCCCATATGGAGAGATAAGGATCACATCCATGAATGTGAATATGAATAGTGTGATCCTGATTGCACAGAAAATCACGATCGAGGCAGGCAGCATCAACGGCGGGATGAATCAGGGGATTGCACGATTTATCGGAACAGAATATAATGTAATAGAAGGCGGGGCAGGAAATGAGCCTCCCGTGAATCCGGAGAATCCCGATCCGATAGACCCGGAAAATCCGGACATTGACTGGTCATTGGATACAGACGGGGACGGACTTCCCGATGTATTGGAGGAAGAAATCGGAACCGATCCGGAAGCGGCAGATACAGACGGGGACGGATTAAGCGATTATGAGGAAATATTTATTACATGGACTGACCCGGTCAATCCATCTTCCGTGCAGTCAGGTGTATCGGATGCGGATGCAGACAGCGACGGGGACGGGATTTCCAACAGGGAGGAGCTTAACAAAGGATTAGATCCCGCAAGTGCGGACAGCGATTATGACGGTATCTCTGATTATGACGAGCTTTATGTATATGGAACTGACCCGATGAATGCGGACAGTGACGGGGACGGCATCAAGGACGGGGATGAGATCAGCCTTGGACTTGATCCCCTGAACGGGAGTACAAACGGCACACCGGACGGGGAATATATGATTCATCAGACGGTTGATGCGGACAGTGAGGCACTGGCAGGGATCAATACAGCGGATAGTCCGTACAGGATGTCTATTGAGGCAGATGCAGCGGGATATGTGGCAGGCAATCTGGATGCAAGAGAGACACCGTATGCACATACCATAGAGAATGATGCCATTCTGGGTACTGCAATTGGGTTGAAATATCAGGGTGGTAATGTTGAAAGCGTGACATTGAAATTTGAGATAGCGGAGGCATACAGGGAAAATGAGATTGGTATGTTCCCCGGGGAGGAAGAAATAGAGGGAATTAAGAGGCTGAATGTCTTTAAATATTTTGAGGATATTAATATGCTCCTTCCCATAGAAACAAAATTTGATATGGAGAATCATATCGTCTATACAGAAGTGGATGAATTTGGAACCTACTGCCTGATGGATCTGGAAAAATGGCTGTTAAACTTTGATCTGCCGGAGGCAGAAGCGGCAGCTCTGAGCATTGATTTGTATGAAGACGAAGAGGAAATGCAGCCGGAAGAGGGGATATATTTTGGCTGTACGGATGAATATAATGAAGAAGATTCCATATGGCAGGAAGGAGAGTTCATAGAGCCGGAGGAGCTGGAAAGTCTTGTGATGCCGGAAGAAGCTTATGTCATGGAAGATATGCCCATGCTGATGGCGTTGGACTTGGGAGATAGCGTTAGTAATGATATTGATAATGCCAGTATTGATATTGTATTTATTCTGCAGTGCGCAGGCTCATCCCCTACAGATTTTCAAATGCAAAAAGGTATGATCGTGCAAGTGGCGAGGAAGCTGGAAAATAATCATCCTAATGCTTCTATCAGGATAGGTGTTTTGGCATTTCAAAGCAGTATTGCATATTGGCTAAATTCAAACGGTGATAAATGGTTTACATCTTCTGCTTCTCTGGAGAACGCGTTAAGCAATCGGGGTTATAGCTATACATATAATAACTGCAGAGTTTCCAAAGCGTTTGAATTATTTTGTAGAGAAGCAGACTTAAGAGAGGATGCATCCATATTTGTATATACATTATATAACGGTAATACAGGATATTCGATGTGGGATTTTTACACCCAGCATTCTGTCTGCGAAAAGTTTGACGTTTATTATTCGGAGATTTTTCCAAAGGGATACAAGTATGCGTCTGAAGAACAAGGGGAAAAAATAATGACGTTGATTGAAGATACAAAAGGGATTTTTTTGGAAGTTTCTAATTCAACTGCCGATAAGATTTATGAGCATATCCGGCAGAATGCGGCTCCGGCGGCGGATGTCCCTGAGCAAACTGAATTTACTATTGTTCTGCCAACAGGATGGACGCAGATTACCCTGACACAGCCGCTTGATCCAGCAAATGGGGCAAATTCAGATACGGATTCTTTGACGGACTGGGAAGAAGTCAATACGAATATGATATCGTGGGATGCAAACGGAGAGATTATTCTGCCGACAATTTATGATTGTATGCAGATACCGGATGTATCCTATGTACAGTCTGGATTGGAACGATTTTTTTCAGAATCGGAGACAGCGGGAATACTTTTGACAGATGTCTACAGACACATTGATTCGACGTTACGTGTTTGTAAAATTCTTCCCATATATTCTAATCCTATAGAGGAGGATACAGATGGGGAAGGGATTTTGGATGGTTTTGATATCCGACCGATGAAATGTGATAATTATGCAGATAAATACATTGAATTTATTAATGAGGGATACATTGATATGAATAAGATGATTCAGACAAGGGATGGGTTTACAATCTGCATGACACCGCTTCCTGAAATATTATGGAATATGGGATATGGAGATTATGCGTTTGATTGTCTGTGTATCATAGGGGATAATTCTGCATCAAATCATGGCATGCGTGAAGTGGCTGCTAATTGGTATCTTTATTCTGTAGAAACGGATGAAGATACAGTATTTAGTTTGATTAAGTTAAGGGACACTACAGGATATAAAACAATGCCGAGCGTTTCAGTCCCATTTATAGAACTGGATATAAATCAAATGCAGACTTATAGCAATCCTAATAATTTGGCTTTGTTGGATGCGGAATTTAAGAAAGTAATAAATCAGAAAAATGCAAAGGTTAATCATGTTTTGTCATCTTATTTTGAACAGCCTGAGTCGGATGCACTTTATGTAATACCTCAAATATATGTAAGGTTAGTTATTCAGAATGAATGTATTGATCAGAATACAAATATTATATATATGACGGAGGAAGTTTCTAGTAAATATGCATTAGCTGCTTTGGAAAAATATCAAGTTGGAAATAGTGCTGGGAATCCGGAGATATATGATGATAAAGGAACGAATGATAAATCGGATGATCAAATTGTAATTGTTGATCCGTATAATCCAACATTAGCCGAACAAGAATGTATTTTGGCGATGCGTTCAGGCAATCCCAGCTATGATTCGTTTGCTGCAGAAATAGTTTATCACGCAGAGAGAGTGGACAATATTGTTTTGAGAACACATACTATTACGGCAGATCTTAGTGTTGGAGATCAAAAACCTGACGAATATAAATATAAAAAAGAAGATGGCACAAATCTTAAATTACAAATTGCGGTATCAGGTGGAGGGATTCCAAATAATCTTATTTTGAAACTTGATTGGAGTACGATATTTGCATAACTTAAATGAAAGGGGAGTATATTGTATATATTCCCTTTTTATTAAAATATTATTATAATTATAAGTGGAGGTTAAAAAGTATGTTGCCGTTTGGAAGTTTAAATTTAATAGCTGAATATCCACTGATTCTTATAGCAATTATCATAGAGCCTTTTTTGGTAATCGGGTTAGGGATTTATTCCGGATTCAATATAAAGAAAAGATGGTTTTTGGCAATTATAGAATGTATTGCTTTTTTTGTGCTATTCAAGGCTACGGAATGGTTTTTTGAAACCCGAACCTATGAAATTCCGTTATCTATAGCAAAATTTGAAATAATTATGCTATGTATTTGTCTGACTTTATCGTTACTTGCAATGTTTGTTACAGTAATAATGAGAAGAAAAGAATCATGTTGGATTCGGATATTGGTAAGCTCTTTGTTAATTATAGTTGTGTCTCTTTCATGGGGGATTGGTTTAAATAAAAAATACTGTCCTACATATTATAAATATCCGGATTATATTATTAAGGAGGTACTGACGTACTGGGATAGTATAGAATTTGTGTTTGGGGAATTTGATATAAAGAATGAACAGTATTATGGTTATGGAGCTTATTATGCTTATACGGATGAACAGGGAAATTGTTGGTATTATACTATATATTTTGACGAAGGAAAGGTAATGGATATCTGCATGGAGATTCACTAATTTCAAGACTTTGTTTGACGATTTTGTGGCTAAAAAGTAAACTGTGGTATTTCCCAATTCTTAAAGGAGAAGACCGGTGAAAAAGATTCCTAATAAAATAATAAAAATCTTTGTTCTTCTTTTGAAAGTTTATCTGGCAATATTTTTAGTGGGATTGATAGAAAGAATTTTAATTTTTCTGTGGATATCACATCTTATTATTTTAATTTTTTTGGGCTTTATTGCAAGTTTTGTGTTTGCAGTATGGCTGGGAATATATGCCGGAAAAGACTGTAAGAGAAGATGGTTTTATCCGGTAGTCGGTGTATTGATATATTTCTGTTTATTCTTTCTTGCATTACAAGCTTTCACGTCGTTCTTTGCAAATATTTTTTATCTTATTCTGTCATCTGATTTTATCATAGATATTGTAATCATTATTTCAGTTGCGATAATTGTTGCGGTGCTTACTTTTATTATCAGAGTTGTTTCTAAATGGAAAACTGCAGTGGTAATAAGGGCGGTTTTGATCATTATAGCTGTAGTCTCTCTTTCTGTTCCTGTAGGGGTGTTTTTAAATAAAAGATACTGCCCGACCTATTATAAATATCCTGATTTTATCATTAGGGAAATGGATTTTGAATCCATTCAAAAATGGTATGGAACATTTGATCAGATGAGTAGTCCTAGTGCTTATGAGCACTGGGGAGCGTATTATACATATACGGATGAACAGGGTAATGATTGGTATTATACGATATATTATGGGGAGTTCGGATGGGTGCGTGATATTCGGATGGAGATCCGCTGATGTAAGCAGATAAAATACAATGTCTTCCATTTCACGCTATAAATATTACAAATCAGAAAAATAAGGATATGTAACATTGCATATTGGCTCTTTAAAGGGAGAAATCAAATTTGTTGGGGGTGTCCGTATGACCAAAAAAACCGGAAAAAAGAAAAGGCTTATTATAACATTAACAGCAGCGCTGGCAGCGCTGGCAGTGCTGGCGGCACTGTCTGCGCCATTTGCCATAAAGTACTATAACTATACAAAAGAAATACGCGTCATGGAACCGGTGGATCGCATGCTGTTGCGACAGGGTGTCGGCAGGGATAAAATTCTTGTGGAAATAGGATATTTGATTTTTAAGAATGGGGAATATGTAGAAAATTATCTATTTGTTTTTGAAAATGGGGATGTCTATTCGGGATACAATATAGATTCCTATTATGTGAATAATTATCCCAAGGAAGAACTATGGAAGATGCTTGAGTATTTCTACTTTACGGATGACAGGCTCTGGGATGAGCTATGTGAACAATGTTATTGGGGAAGGCTGTCGCCCCGTGATCTGGACGATATCATAAATGAACTTGCCCAAGTTAATTTTGTTTTTGAGGATATTGAGCCTGTGCCTAATATGGAAACACAGATTGAAAAACAGACAGAAACATCGATTGTAATACCGATTGGAACACAGTCAGGAACAGAGCTTGGAATACAGACGGGGACACCAATGGAATCTCTGGCGGAACGGACAAATGATCAGGAAAATGATGATATTTATGTGGGTCACGGATATTTAGTCAGGATGGAAAGCGACGAAATAAAAAGTCTGGAGTGGATCAGCGGAGGGTCTGCTGAAAGTGTGGAAAGGTATTATTATGATGAACACGCCCACAATGCCATAGACATCATAAAATCCACATGGGCATACGGACAGTGGACGAATCAGATCTTCGGGGAAGGCTGGAAGGAACGGATCGACTTAAAGGATGAGTTAGAGGGGATGGAGAGATAAAAAGTATGTTTCCTGTTACATGTTTAGATTTGATATTTCAATATCCGGTAGTTTTTATAGCAGTGATCTTAGAACCCTTTTTGGCGATCGGATTGGGGATTTTTTCAGGATTTAACATAAAGAAAAGATAGTTTTTGGGAATTACGGAATGTATTGTCTTTTATGTGTTATTTAAGGCAGCGGAATGCAGTTTTTTCTTAAATATGATGCTAATGAAAAAAAGAATTGTATTTCGTATAAATGTAGAAAGCATCGAAATCATACAGTGTGGAACACATTATAGGAATAACGGTGAGGAGAGCTTATGAAAAAAGTTTTAAGGATAACGGGACAATTTTTTCTGTGGGTGTTTGTGACGCTGATTCTTCTGCTGGCGGGTTTTTTGGTGATGATCTATCTGGTGTCCAAGGGACCTTCCCCGCAGATCAGGAATCTTTTCGTCACATCGGTGAGGGAGACCAGCGCGGCAGGATTTCTTGCGGATATCTTTCTGACGGAGCAGGAGGTACAGGATATCGTAGCTTCCAATATCATTGAGGTAGGGGAGATCAGTACGGATACGCAGCTTTTGGCTTTTGCAGAGATTCCCGACGAGGGGGATGAAGAAAGCGCGGACATTGAAATCGTGGATGTGCAGGGCTCTCTTTATACAGGAAAAATGATGATCATCCAAGATCCTTCGAGAGTGAAGGTTGGTATCTGTGATGAGTTTGACGCAAACAAGGCGGGACTGACACTGCTGGAGATCATTGATAAATATGACGCCATTGCAGGCATAAACGGCGGGCGGTACAATGACGATAACGGCTTCGGCAAGGGAGGACAGCCGGAAGGGATTGTATTCTCGGAGGGAGAGCTGGTATATGGAAGTCTGAGTCAGACATACGACATTTACGGATTTGACAATAATAATGTGTTTATCTGTGGGAGAATGACCGGACAGCAGGCGGTAGACATGGGTTTTCGGGATGCGGTGACATTCGGTCCCGCTTTGGTGGTAAACGGCGAGGCGGTTACTACGATCGGAACGGGAGGCGGATTAAATCCCCGGACGGCGATTGGTCAGCGTGCAGACGGCGCGGTACTTTTACTGGTTATCGAAGGCAGGCAGACCGGTTCTCTGGGCGCATCCTATCTGGATCTGATAGAGATCATGCTGGATTTTGGGGCGGTCAATGCGGCGAATCTGGATGGAGGGATGTCCTCCTCTATGGCTTATGAAGGGGAAGAAATTTTAAACAATTGTTCTATTAAAGGCGCAAGAGATATGCCCACGGCTTTTATAGTGGAAAGATAGGTGGCAATGTTAAAAACCAAAAAAAAGATCAAAGGATATTGGATATTTCTGATTATCTGGAGTGTTTTGCTGACAGTTGTTTTGACGGTGGCTTTGGTGAGGTTTTATGGATTTTTGGGAGATTACCAGACGGTATTTGAGGAGACGCGTCCGGCGCTGTATCAGCAAAACGAGGTGATGACAGTATTTGAAACGAAAGATGCGGAGCAGATTCTGAATCTGGCTGATCCGGTGGAGCTGGGGCCTTTTGAGAGCAGAGAAAACTTTGTGGATTTTTTAAACGTCTATCTGTCGGGGAAGGAAATAGGATTTGAAATCAAAGAGGGAGAGCATATCGAGGAGAGACCGGTGTATGTGGTGACGGTTGACGGGATGCCTTTTGCGAAGGTGCGGCTGAGGAAAAGGAGCGAGACAGCAGCTTATGGGCTGCCGCTCTGGGAGACGGACAGTGTCGAGCTGCTGCTGCGGACGGACAAAGCAATATGAGCTGATTGCTCCGTCTACCGTGTCAGTGACGGTCAACGGGATCGCCGTGACGGAAGCGGCGTTGGAGGAAAGCGGTATCCGTGGAACTGCGGAGAACTATACGGAGACCTATGCGCAGATTCCTTCTTATAACCGGTACAATCTGGGTGTGTTTTATGGTGAGCCGGTGGTTTCCGGCATCAATGCCGCAGGAGAGCCTGTAGAT
>DLOQ01000076.1:0-254 GCA_002479655.1 Lachnospiraceae bacterium UBA7480 | reverse complement strand
GAGGATTATGCCATGTATATCTCCAATGATGCGGCGTACAATGCGCTGGATAAGTATTTTCCACAAGGCTCCGAGTTGCTGGCGGGCATTAAGAGTAACACGAGGGAATGGTATGACGCTCACCGGAGACCGGAAGTTCAAAATCAGAAGATAACGGAATTTATCGCGTATTCGGAGGATGCCTTTTCTGCCCAAGTGTATTTGGAACAGTATATGTACGTTCCCTATTCTCAAAAAACAGAGGTGGTGGTCAC
>DLOQ01000115.1:12974-28575 GCA_002479655.1 Lachnospiraceae bacterium UBA7480 | reverse complement strand
GCTGCCCGTCACCTTGCCGCCTTTGGCTTCTATGATCTCTTTTAATTCATTACGATTTGCGTAATGCTCCAGATCTCCGGTAATGACAAAGGTCCTGCCGGAAAGCGTCTGTTCCTCCTCATTGGATTCTGGCTTACTCAGACGAAGTTCCGCCAGCAGATGATCCAGCCTCTCTTTCTTTATAGGATCCTTCATATATTCGCAGAAAGAATGTGCCAGTATCTCACCTATCCCATCCACTCCACTCAGTTCCTCCTCCGATGCCTGCCGGATCCCTTCCATATCATGATCCCATTCTTTGGCGATCATCTTAGCGTTGGCAAGACCGATCCCCGAAATCCCCAGTGCGTTTAACAGGCGCGGGATCGTAGTCTCCCTTGTGCGGTCGATGCTTTCCATAAGGTTCTGATAAGACTTTTCTCCAAATCCCTCCATCTCCACGATCACATCCTTATGCCGGGAAAGCTTGTAGATATCGGCATATTCATGGATCAGTCCAAGACCGATAATCTTTTCCAACGTAGCCTCAGAAAGTCCGTCAATATTCATGGCATCCCTGCTGACAAAATGGCTGAAGGATTTGATCTTCTTTGCCTCACAGTCAGGATTGACACAATACAAAGACACCGTATCATTCATCTGCTTTACTTCCGTCCTGCCGCCGCATACCGGACAGGTCTCCGGGATCGGCATATTGCCGGACTTTGTCAGATTCTTCGCGATCTGCGGGATGATCATATTGGCTTTATATACCGTCACCCGATCCCCAATGCCAAGTTCTAACTCTTTCATAATGCTGACATTGTGGACGCTAGCTCTGGATACTGTTGTGCCTTCCAGAGCAACCGGCTCAAAAACCGCCACCGGGTTGATCAGTCCTGTTCTCGACGGGCTCCATTCGATCTTTAATAATGTCGTCTCACGGATCTCATCCGCCCATTTAAATGCAATAGCATTCCTCGGAAATTTCGCTGTCCTTCCAAGGGATTCCCCATAAGCAATATCTTCCAGGGAAAGCACCAGTCCGTCCGATGGGATATCATTCTGATCAATCTGGTTTTCAAACCATGCAACGGCATCCAGAACCGTATCCGCATTCACTCTCTTATATTCCACAACAGCAAATCCCTGCTCCTTCAAAAACAGGAACTGCTGCTCAAAGGAGTTGTTAAAATCAACGTCCTCCGCCTTGACTAAGGAAAATGCATACAGCCTGACGTTCCGCTGCGCCGTGATCTCGTTATTCAGCTGCCTGACGGAGCCGCTGCAGAGATTTCTGGGATTCTTATAACGCGCATCCGCATCCGTGATCTTTTGGTTGAGCATCTCAAAGTCCGAATAAGTGATCACTGCTTCCCCCCGGATGATCAGCTCTCCCTGATAGGGAATCTTCAATGGTACGTTTTTAAATACTTTTACATTGTTTGTGACAACCTCTCCGACTTCACCGTTGCCTCTGGTAACGCCCTTGACCAGCTCGCCGTCTCGATAGGTCAATACGATCGTCAAACCATCCAGTTTCCAGGAAAGGATACCTTCCCTGTCCTTTAACCACGCTTTCAGTTCTTCCCGGTCTTTTGTCTTGCCTAAAGACAGCATCGGCTTTTCATGCGTCTCCTTGGGAAGATCATCTACCGCCTCATAACCGACTTTCGTCGTCGGACTGTCAGAAAGAACTGTCCCCGTCTCCTCCTCCAGACGCACCAGTTCATCATAAAGTGCATCGTATTCATAATTGGACATGATCTCCTCATCCCGTGCATAGTAAGCTTCCGACGCACGGTTGAGCAGTCTAATCAATTCCTGCATCCTTATCTTCTGATCTAATATCTCACGTATCCTTATTATCTGCTCTGACATATCCTGCCTCCATACGATCTGTGACTGCACTAACCTCAAAATCCCAAAGGGACATTTATCCCCTTGGGATTTGCAAAATAATTATACCTTTTTTAATGCAGAAAATCAACCCTAATCCTCATGCCGCAACTCTGCTGCGAATCAAATAGCGATGAAAAACGCCGCTTACTCACACTAGTCATCCAGTCTTGCGCTAAACTCCGCCAGCGTGTCTTCCATCGTCATCTCAAACGCCGTCGCAATTTCGCTGAAGAAGATCCGCTCTGCATCACGAAGGATACGTTCCTCAGAAATATTCAGCCCCTTATGATTCTTACGGTTCTCTTTTCTAAGATTTCTAAGCNNTCCCCTGATCTTAAAACCGCCTCGCAGGCATCCCGCTCCAGTGTCATCCCATCCGACTGACGCTGCGTGATCTTCTCCAGAACCTTCTCTGCCTCCGGTTTTGTGATTACCTTGCGGACAATCTCATCCTCTTTATTTAAAGGAACATAGATCGTGCTTCTGGAATCATAAACCGGCTTTAAAGAATAGTAGATCTTGTCCGGTCCCCCAAATGACAACGAGCCCAATTCAACTACCTGACATGCTCCCGAAAAACCATATAAAACATAATCGCCAATCTTATACTTCGCCACCGCGATCCAGCTCCTTTCTGATTGATTTTGACTTCTCACACTAATGAAAAACGCGCCTTTTGCGTTTTTCGGTGTGANNAATCTTTGATTTTCAATTTGGCAGCCCTTTGCTGTGAGCAGCTAGAAGTTCTCCTCACACTAATTATATCCGTTTTTTTCCATTAAATTCAAGTATATTTTTTAAAATTTTTGAAAATTAAAGTCATAAAAAAGCTGCCATGACATTTCGTCACGACAGCTTTCATAGTAATCATCTGTCCGTATTATTTCTTTTTCTTCTTATTAACTGCATCCTTCAATGCCTTGCCCGGTTTGAACTTCGGAGACTTAGATGCTTTGATCTTGATGCTCTCGCCAGTCAAAGGATTGCGTCCCTGTCTTGCTTTTCTCTGGGAGATCTCAAATGTACCGAAGCCGACAAGCTGAACCTTCTTGTCACCCTTCTTGCTGGAAAGCTCTTTCTTAACTACATCACAGAATGCATTTAAACCAGCTTCCGTATCCTTCTTTGACATACCAGTCTGTTTTGCCATAGCTTCAACCAATTCTGATTTGTTCATATTCTTCCTCCAAAAAAGTATATTTAAGTACTCTGTACTTAAATAACAGACTACCACTATTTACGCTTTTTTGCAAGCCTAATTTAAGGAATTTTGCTTTTTTAAGCGGTCACGCTGACATTTAAAGATATATTGCACCAGTTCTTCCCTTACATCCTGCTTATAATCAACGAACTGGATCCGATGGAAATAAATGTCCCGATTGTCTCTATGACGTTCGGAAAACAGCACTTTTCCCAAAAAAGTATGATTTTTCTTCTGCCCTTCTACCTCCACCTCCATATGCACGATCGCCATACCGCCTTCCGGAAGCAGCTCTTTTGAGTAAAACCTTATCCCTCCGCCGCTGATATCCATCGTCGTACCGCCTTTAAACCCCTGCATCTGCAAAAGATTATTTTTCTTCACAGCCTCTTTAAATTCAGCCGTATTCTCCGCAGTCAGCAAAAGATAACGGATATCCATGGTCGTCTCAAAGCGGAAAAACTGCCGTCTTTCATATTTCTCCAGAGCACTGATAAGACGCACACGCACAACGCGGACATTCCCCTCAATAAACGGCTTTTCAACAACAAATCCCGCCATATATATCTTATCCCTCAGGAAAAAATACCCGTCGTAACGTTCCCCTTTGTGCAGGGGGATCAGTCTCGCCCTGAGGGTAGGATTCGTAAGCACAAGCGTACCGTCGCTTAATATCTCATGCAGGGAGCTGACATATTTCTTTTCCATATTTTCCGGCGCATCCGGTGCCAGACCTTTTTTGATCATCTCCACATGCATGCCGAGTTTTAAAATCTTTTCCATACATCAATCCTTTTCATTTATTTCCAGCACATCAAAAGGAGTCCCACATGCCCACGGACTTCCTATATCGCATCTGCCATGATGATACTGCCGCCTTCTTTCTCCCGCATCCAGCTCTTCCGTGACCTTTACTTTAAGCCGGCTGACGCCACTCTCCATCATGCCGTCGATCATAGCGATCATATCCATGATCTCATGTTCTTCGTTTGCTTTATTCATATGAATCTCTTTACTGTTTTGAACTACCATAAGATCTCCATTCCAAAATATCATCAGTATTTATAAAAAAGACACTGAAATACTGCTATCTCAATGTCTTTAAGGGTTGGGCTGTTCTTCCTAACAGCTTGTAGGGGAATCGAACCCCTGTTTCCGCCGTGAGAGGGCGGCGTCTTAACCGCTTGACCAACAAGCCATTCCTACAGTCTTATACCGGAAAAACAAGTCCTTGATTATTTTATTACATATACGGAAAAAAAGCAAGCATTTTTATCAAATTTTTGCGTTTTCGGCTTCACTGTTTTGGCTTTACGCAAAATCAAAGAGACTGAGCTGGTTACTTTGCGGCATACCCTCCAATAGTCCCAGCCTGGTCAATGTTTCGATAATCGTATTGGAAAGCTTGGCACGAGCTTTCATATCATCCTTGCTGAAAAACTGTCCTTCCCTGGCAGCATCCTCCAAAAGCTCCGCTGCCGTTTCTCCCATGCCTTCAATCGCGGAAAACGACGGCATGATTTTTCCGTCTATGATCTGGAAATCCCTTGCCTTGGCACGATAGATATCGATCGGCATAAAATCGATTCCTCTCGCATACATCTCCTGTACGATACGCATATCGCCATACTGCAGTTTATCCTTATTTGTTAATTCCTGATCCTTATTCTTAACATTATCCTGCGCTGCGTCGCCTTCGTTCTCCGGGCTCTCCCAGCCATCCTGCGCCCTGCCTTTGTTCTTCCTCTCATACTCTCTCATATATCTCTCCAGCACATCTTTTCCCATACACATAATCTCATAGGAAAATGCCTTCGCGCGCTTGGAATAAAAGGCGCAATAATATGCAACCGGATAATTGATCTTACAATAGGCGATCCTCCATGCCATCATAACATAAGCAGCGGCATGTGCCTTCGGAAACATATATTTGATCTTCTTACAGGACCAGATATACCAATCAGGAACATTATTCGCCAGCATGGCTTCTTCCATTTCCGGCTTCAATCCTTTTCCCTTCCGCACACTCTCCATAATGGAAAATGCCAGTGAGCTTTCCACGCCCATCTTGATCAGGTAAGTCATAATATCATCACGCGTACAGATTGCCGTGGAAATCGTCGCCTTTCCCTCCTGGATCAGCGTCTGCGCATTGCCAAGCCATACGTCCGTACCATGCGACAGCCCGGAGATCCTGACCAGATCGGAGAATGACTGCGGCTTTGCATCGATCAGCATCTGCATGGCAAAATCCGTACCAAACTCCGGTATACCAAGGGATCCCAATTTACATCCGCCGATGTCTGCAGGCTCCACTCCCAATGCTTTCGTCGTCTGAAACAAGGTCATCACCTCTGGATCGTCCAACGGGATCTGAAGCGGATCGATTCCCGTCAGATCCTGCAGCATACGGATCATCGTAGGATCATCATGTCCCAGGATATCCAGCTTTAACAGGTTATGGTCAATGGAATGATAATCATGATGCGTCGTAATGATATCAATATCCTTATCCGCCGGATGCTGTATCGGAGTAAAGGAAGAGATATCCTCCCCTACCGGAAGCACGACGATACCGCCCGGATGCTGTCCCGTCGTCCGTCGGACGCCGACACAGCCAAGTGTGATACGGTTGATCTCCGCATTTCTTTTTACAATATTTCTCTCATTATAATATTTTCTGACAAAGCCGTACGCCGTCTTATCCGCCAGCGTACCGATCGTACCCGCCCGGAACGTCTGCCCATAGCCAAAGATGACCTCCGTATATTTATGGGCCTTAGACTGGTACTCACTGGAAAAGTTCAGATCGATATCCGGCTCCTTATCCCCCTTAAATCCCAGAAATGTCTCAAAAGGGATATCAAATCCGTCCTTCTTAAGCTTTTCCCCGCATTTGGGACAAATCTTATCCGGCATATCGCATCCGGCAGTGCCGGCATATGCTTTCACTTCCTCAGAATCAAAATCCGTATAATAGCAGTTGGTACAATAATAATGCGGTGACAAAGGATTAACTTCCGTAATACCTGCCATCGTCGCCACAAAGGAAGATCCTACGGAACCTCTGGAACCTACTAAGAATCCGTCCTCTACTGATTTCCAAACCAGCTTCTGTGCAATGATATACATCACGGCGAAGCCATTGCCAATGATGGAAGTAAGTTCTTTTTCCAGACGGTCTTCCACGATCTTGGGAAGCTCCAGACCATACATCTCATGCGCCTTATCATAACAGATCCTCCGAAGTGTCTTATCACTGTCTTCAATTACCGGCGGACATTTATCAGGACGCACGGGCGTGATCTTATCACACATATCTGCAATCATATTGGTATTCGTAATAACGACCTCTTCCGCCTTATCCATTCCCAGATAGGCAAATTCCTCCAGCATTTCCTCCGTTGTCCTGTAATACAGTTCCGGCTGGCTGTCAGTATCCGTAAATCCCTTTCCGGCAAGGATGATCTTACGGTAAAGCCCATCCTCCGGATTCAAAAAGTGTACGTCACAGGTCGCGCAGACCGGTTTATGATAAGTCTCTCCCAGCTTAACGATCCGGCGGTTGATATTCATCAGATCCTCTCTGCTCTGTATGCCGGGATAGTTCTTCTCATCCGCAATCTGAAACAGATTGTTCGTGATGGGCTGGATCTCAAGATAATCATAAAAGGAAACGATCTTCGCGATCTGCGCCTCATCCTGTTCCCTGACAATAGCCTGATACAGCTCTCCACGCTCACAGGCGCTTCCTAAGATCAACCCTTCCCGATACTCCAAGATCTTACTTTTCGGAATCCTCGGCCGCTGCCTGAAATAATCAAGATTGGAGCATGACACCAGCTTATATAAGCTGCGCCTACCGATCTCATTTTTCGCCAGTATGATTGCATGATAATAATGGAGCCGCTTGATCGCCTCATGATCCAACACGCCGAAGGCATTGAGCTCCTCCATATTGGTAACTCCTTTTTCCGCCAGCATCGGAAGAAAGCGTACAAAAATCTGCGCTGTCGCCTCCGCATCATCCACAGCACGATGATGATTCTCCAGACTGACACCCATCGTCTTGGCGACCGCATCCAGCGTATGCTTCGCCTGCGTGGGATAAAACACTCTGGAGATCCCTACGGTATCAATATATGTAAAATCTGTTTTTATGCCCTGCTGCTCTGCGTTATAAGTGATAAATCCCATATCAAAATGGGCATTGTGCGCCACCAGGATACATCCTTCGCAAAACTCAAGAAATCTCGGCAGAATCTCCGTAATCTCAGGCGCATCCGCCACCATACTGTCATTGATGCCCGTCAACTGCTCTATCTCAAAAGGGATCGGCTCCTTAGGATTGACAAACTCCGAAAAGCGCTCCGTGATCCCGCCATTCTCAATCTTTACGGCGCCGATCTCGATCACCTTATTCTTTGTCTTCACAAATCCCGTTGTCTCAATATCAAACACCACATAAGATTCATTTAAGCTCTGTTTTTTTCCATTGGTCACGATCTCCTGCAGGTCATCAACAAGATATGCTTCCACACCATAGATGATCTTAAATGGATCGTCGGATTTAAAAGTATGATTGGCAGCCGGAAATGCCTGCACATTCCCATGATCCGTCACTGCCATCGCGGTATGTCCAAAACGCTTTGCCTGCTTTAAGATATCCTCGACATCAGATACAGCGTCCATATCACTCATCTTTGTATGGCAATGAAGCTCCACACGCTTCCTTGTGGAAAGATCCTCCCGTTTCTTTCGCATCTCCGCCGTCTTCATGATGCCCACAACCGAACTCATCACCAGTTCTTTGTCAAATGAATCCAAGCTGACGATTCCCTTTGCTTTGATAAAATCGCCAGTTTTCACCAGCTTTAAGAATTCCTCTGCCATATCCTCATTTAAGAACAGCTTGATGCTGAGTGAATCCCTGTAATCTGAAATATCGATCCTGATGATATGCTTGCCCGTTTTAGTGACACGTTCATCCACCGCCAAAACCTCGCCCGCAACAATGCTGTCGCTGACCTCGTCAAAAACATCATCCAAAGGGGATGGTTCTCCCTCAAAATCCTTACGATAGATCACATCGGGATGTTTGGATTGTATCAGGCTTCTGTCATTTCCTTTCCGACCGCCTTGTCCTGTTTTATCCCACCCGGTGGGCGGAGATTTTCTGTTCAATACCACCTTTNNTTGACCTCTGCTCCAATACCGCCGCTTTCCTAGATTGAACGACTGCTTCTTTTGATGGGTTCTGTTGCTCCAAATCCTCTTTAGGTGACGGTTTGGCAATCTCATCTACCATACGCACCGCCCGCTCCTCAAGCTCCCTGCGGTAATCGCTCTCCTTCGGCTCCACGTACCGGATATCCGTCTGTATGTCAAATTGAAAACGTCTGCCAAAAACAAGTTCCAGGTATTCCTGCATCTCCGGCTCTTTGTTTTTACCGAGAGACGTATTCGGAATAGCCAGACTTAACACCCCATCTTCTGTCATCCTTGGCTCCGCATGCAAAAAAAGCGTATATAAAACCATATTGACCTGTTTCAATTCCAGCAGCATGCTTTCATAATAATGCTCTAAAATATATGCCGCTGTATATTGTTCGGACAATTCATAAACTTCACAGATCTTTACTATATTTTCCCGTTCCGGAGAAAGAGACTCCTGCAGCTGTTTTTCCAAAGCATTGATCTCCTCTTTGGGAATCAGACGGTTCAGTCTCATATAGATTTTGAGCAGACGCTGTCCTTTATTTATTAAGACGCGTTCTACATCCATATCCGCAAAGATCGCATTTAATTCCGGTTTTATTGCTAAATTGCCAAATGTATCGCTAAATTTCTGCATGCCTCTCCACCCTGTCAAAGCGGTCTACTGCAATGACCTTCCCCTCTAATAACTATTTCCAGTGTTCCAGTTCATAGCGCAGCGTCTCCAACAGCTGGTTCTCCGGTACCTTTTTTATAATCTCGCCATGCTTGATCAGCAGTCCCTCTCCCTGTCCGCCGGCGATCCCGATATCCGCTTCCTTTGCCTCTCCCGGTCCATTAACCACACAACCCATCACAGCTACTTTGATATCCAGAGAAAATTCCTCCACCATCGTCTCTACCTGATTGGCAAGTCCGATCAGATCAATCTTGGTACGTCCGCAGGTCGGACAGCTGACTACCTCGATGCCGCCCTTTCGAAGCCCTAATGTACGCAGGATCATCTTTGCTGATTTGACCTCTTCCACCGGATCTCCCGTCAGCGACACACGGATCGTATCACCGATCCCCTGATGCAGGATAATGCCCAGACCTACAGCCGACTTAATATTACCTCTTGTAAGTGTTCCTGCCTCCGTGATTCCTACATGAAGCGGATATTTTGTCTTCCCGGCAATCAGCTCATGGGCTTTGACACACATCATGACATCAGAAGATTTGATGCTGATCACAAGATTATCATAACCTGCCTCTTCTATCATCCTGACTTTATCAAGTGCGCTTTCCACGATCCCCTCAGCAGTCACGCCATGATATTTCTCCACCAGCTCCTTTTCCAAAGAACCGCTGTTCACGCCTACCCTGATCGGGATATCTTTTTCCTTTGCCACGGCAACCACCGCGCGAAGCTTTTCCTCTCCGCCGATATTACCGGGATTGATACGGATCTTATCTGCCCCATGCTCCATCGCCGCAATCGCCATACGATAATCAAAATGGACGTCCGCTACCAGCGGTATATGTATCTCTTTCTTAATCTCCGCAATCGCCTTCGCCGCTTCCTCACTTGGCACGGTACAACGGATAATCTCACAGCCTGCCGCTTCCAGTCTGTGGATCTGTGCCACCGTCGCCGCCACGTCCTCTGTCGGCGTATTGGTCATGGATTGAATCAGGATCGGATGTCCGCCGCCAATCACGCAGTCTCCGATCCTGACTACCTTTGTTATATCATGATGCATATTCATAAATATTCCTTTCTGCAATCGCCATCACCATCAATTTCCTGCCGGAATATCCTGTTGTGCAGCTATGCCGAAGAAGCTTCGCTATATCATTCACTTACACGGTAAGGTCTCACTCCGATCTGATAATAATCCAACCCATACTTCTTCAAATGTTTCGCACTGTACTGGTTTCTGCCGTCAAATATTACCGGCGTTTTCAACAACTTCCCGATCTCATAAAAATCCGGACTTCTGAATTCTTTCCATTCGGTCACCAGCACAAGCGCATCTGCGCCCTCCAGCGCCTCATATTTACTCCCGCAATAAACAATCTTATCATTATCCTTTAAATAACATTCCCGCGCTTCCTCCATAGCCTTCGGATCATAAGCTCGTATGTCGGCGCCTGCCTTCGTCAAATCCGTAATCACGGTAATCGCCGCAGATTCCCTCATATCATCTGTATCCGGCTTAAAAGCAAGTCCCCATACCGCAATCGTTTTCCCGGAAAGATCCGATCCAAAACGTTCCATAATCTTTTCAACAAGCACATGCTTCTGGGCATTGTTTACATCCTCTACGGACTGTAAAAGCTTTGCCTGATATCCAAATTCTTCCGCTGTCTTGACAAGTGCCTTCACATCCTTAGGGAAACAGCTTCCGCCATATCCGCAGCCGGGGAAAATAAAGGAATATCCAATACGCCGGTCACTGCCGATTCCCTGCCGGACCATATTAACATCCGCTCCAACACGCTCGCAGATATTAGAAATCTCATTCATAAAAGAAATCTTCGTTGCAAGCATGGAATTGGCTGCATATTTTGTCATTTCCGCACTGGCAATATCCATGAAGATAAAATTATCCGTATTCATCAGATATGGTTTGTAAAGTTCACGCATCGTCTCTTCCGCATCTTCATTATCCACGCCGATAACGATCCGATCCGGCTTCATACAGTCAGCGATCGCACTGCCTTCTTTCAAAAACTCCGGATTGGAGATCACATCAAACGTCAGAGCACTGCCGCGCTTGTCCAGCTCCTCTTGAATCNNCTTATCCCTTACCTTTCCTGCCGTACCTACGGGAACTGTAGACTTATCAATCACGTACATGTGATGCGCCATATATTTTCCAATGCTTTCCGCCACGCTTAATACATACTGAAGATCCGCGCTTCCGTCCTCCCCCATGGGCGTGCCGACCGCAATAAAACAGATATTACATATTTCCAGTGCCTCTCGGATCTGTGTCGTAAAATGTAAATTATTTGTATGATAATTCTGTAGAACCATCTCTGATAACCCCGGTTCATAAATGGGAATGATGCCGTTTTTCAGATTCTCTATCTTCTTCTCATCCACATCGACACACCAAACTTTATTGCCCATATTGGCAAAACACGTTCCTGTTACCAGACCAACATATCCCGTTCCGACTACCGCAACCTTCATTTCCTTCTTTCCTCCTGTTTTACGCTTTGTTCCCTGTTCTTCTTTTTTTCGCTGTTTTACATTTCACTTTTGTTTTTGCCTGACATAATGTATTATGAAACGATAACCGGCTGCCTATACGATTCTTGAGTTCATTTTATCACATTCCCAAAATAAATGCTATAGAAAATAACAATATGATGTTTCCAATCGGGCAGCAACCACAAGATATACCTTTCCGCCGCCTATTTAACGCGAAATAGGAAAGCAGACATCCCAACACCAGAAAAATAACATAATAGGAAAGAATTTTGTGAAAGCTTCACAATTACCTGTTGGTCCGAAGGACCTTATGAACATTTGAAATGTTGTAAGCAAGACTCTTTTTTGCAAAAACGACAAATATCACTTTCAGAAGAAAAAAGCATAAACATTTTGGTCGAAAAACTGTGCCTTAACCTATGATCCGCATGATATCATTGTACAGGACAAATACCATCAGAAGCATCAGCAGAACAAAGCCCACCATGTGGACCAGTCCTTCCTTCTCCGGCGGCACGCGTTTCCCACGGACTGCTTCGATCAGCAAAAATACCAGCCTTCCCCCGTCCAGCGCGGGAACCGGCAGCAGATTCAATACTCCAAGATTAACACTTAAAAGCACGGCAATATTGACCATATTCAAAAGCACGGTAAAAGCGCCTTCATCCACCGTCTGTTCTACGGTATCACCGATGACCGTCGCAACTCCCACGGGACCTGCAATATCCTCCGCGGATGCCCTTCCCTGAATCATATAGCCAAGGCTCTGCACCGTGGANNACAGCCAGTAACGCACCTCATACCAGCTATACTTAAATACGCTGAGATTATCGCAGGCAATATATTGTCCGCTGCCGATAAACCCATAATAAAACCTGCCTGCCTCGGTAGAGTATATGGGCGTAATCAGCGTCTCGTACTGCTGTCCGTCCCGTTCATAAGTCACCTCGACCGGAGTTCCGTCACTGATATAGGAAAGCACGCTGATCTCTCTCCAGAGATGGATCTTTTGATGATCCATCTTGATAATGCGGTCACCTGCCTGCATGCCTGCCGCTTCCGCAGGATAGCCCTCCGTAACATCCCTCAGGACAGGGATATCGGAACCGCAGAACCAGCAAAGGAATAACGAAAGCAAATATGCAAGAAGGATATTGAAGATCGGACCGGCAAGAACCGTTGCGATACGCCCCCACACCGGCGCCGCATTAAAGGATCCTTCTTTGGCGATCTCCGGCGTCTCTTTATCTTCCTCATTCTCATAGTTGCCGTCCTCGCCTTCAAACATACATGCACCGCCGATGGGCAGGATACGGATGACAAAACGGGTCCCCCGGATCATCTTCTTAAAGATCGCGGGACCCATACCGATCGCAAATTCATTCACCTTGATCCCATTCTGCCTTGCGATCAGAAAATGTCCAAATTCATGGGCGACCACAACAACCGTAAATATGATAATAAATGAGATAATCGTAATAAACATAGATGACAAAACAGCTAACCTCCATGTCAGAGCAATTAAAATAAAACCTTAATAATGCTGCCTGATATATTCGTATGTTTCCTGCTCCGCCGCCAGTATCTGATCCACGTCAGGAGCTTCTATCTTTTTATGCTGCTCCATACAGCTTTCGATGATCTCCGGAATCTGTAAAAATGTGATCTTTCCCTCCAGAAACAGGCTGACTGCCTTTTCATTGGCCGCGTTATAAACGGTCGGCATACTTCCGCCCTCTTTCCCTGCCTTCAGCGCAAGGGAAAGTCCCGTAAAGGAATCCCACTGCGGTTCCTCAAACGTAAGCGAAGACAGCATCGACAACTCTAATTTGTTCTGTTCTGCCGGGCGTCTGTCCGGATAAAATAACGCATATCGGATCGGCAGCTTCATATCAGGCGTGCCAAGCTGCGCAATCAAAGCGCCATCCACATATTCCACCATGGAATGAACAATCGACTGCGGATGGACAACAACCTTGATCCGGTCATAATCTATCTGAAACAGCCACTTTGCNNTTTGCTTCCATGACTTCCAAGCCTTTATTGACCATCGTAGCGGAATCTATCGTGATCTTCCTGCCCATCGACCAATTCGGATGCTTGAGGGCGTCTTCCACCCTGACATTGGCAAGTTCTTCCCGCTTTCTTCCGCGGAATGGTCCGCCGGAGGCTGTCAGCCAAAGCCTTTTGATCCGCTGCCTCGGTTCTCCGTTCATCGACTGGAAAATAGCGCTGTGTTCCGAATCTACCGGCAGGATGCGGACATTCATCNNACTTAAAATCTGCCAGACCCCATTTGACTTGCGTTTCTTTGTCACGCGCATTGGCCAGCGGCATAATGATATGTCCTGCCGTTACAAGCGTTTCTTTATTTGCCAGCGCGATCGTTTTACCTGCTTTGATCGCTGCGATCGTCGGTCTTATTCCTATCATACCCACAATCGCCGTAACTAACACATCATATACTTCAAGAGATGATATCTCAAGAAGACCGTCCATGCCGGATAAGATCTTCACCTTCTGATCTAAGACCTTTTCCCGCAGCTCTTTTGCCGCCTTCTCCTCCCACATAACAACATATGCCGGATGAAATTCCCTGATCTGTTCCTCCATCAAAGCCGTATTGCTTCCTGCGGCAAGCGCCACAACACTAAGTCCCTCCTGTTCCCTGACAATCTCCAGCGTCTGTCTTCCGATGGAGCCGGTGGAGCCAAGGATCACAAGGCGCTTGATGCTTTGTGATTCACCCTGATCGTTTTGATTGTTCTCTGACGTATTTAATAAATTCATTATGATCCGTTTCATTTTCCGTTGCCGGAAAAGTACTCCTTTATAGACATTTTATTCTATTTCATCTATAGAATATACCAGCAGTTCTTTACAGCGGGCAATATAGCTTTCCCTCTATCCAAGAAAAAACAGCGCAAGCACATAGATCAACGGCGAAGTAAAGATCACGCTGTCAAAACGATCCAGCATACCGCCATGTCCCGGAATGCATTTTCCATAATCTTTGATATTAAAATTGCGCTTGATCGCCGAAGCCGCAAGATCACCGATCTGCGCCACTATGCTTCCGCACATGCCAAGCAGCGCAAAGATCCAGACCCGTCCGCCGCCAAAGATCCCACAGCTTTCCAGAATCTTTCCATAAATACCCCCTGCAATCGTTGCGCCCATTACGCCGCCAAGCGCTCCTTCAATCGATTTCTTAGGGCTTAAGGTCGGCGCCAGCTTATGTCTGCCCAACGTAACTCCAGCAAAATAGGCGCAGGTATCTGAAGCCCATGCAGAAATAAAAATCATCCACGCAGCAAAAAAACCAACATTATACAACGGGGTATCCATATCATTGCTCATCATCCTTGTCATCAGGGAAAAGGAAATCATGACCGGTCCATAGATAACTGCAAAAAAAGAATGCATGATCTGTTCCGCCTTATATTTTGGAAAGGCAAAAACATAGACCACCATTGTAAGGATCAGCAGAAAGATGAACGTCAGCATTTCATACAGGGGGTCCTGCACAAAATAGACGATTGCATAATAAATAACGATTCCAACAATGGAAATCGTCTCTATCAGATTGAGCTTCCTCTTTCCCTCAGCATCAATCACACTGACATTTGCTGCATTTGCCATTTCTATATATACGATCACAGACACCGCACACCAGGCGACTGCCAGAACGGCATCTCCAAGCCATACCACCAACATCATCAGGAGGGCAAAGGTCACACCGCTGATTATTCTGACTTTCACACATCTTCCTCCTTTAATACACCTATCTATCAACTACTTATATTGTATCATAATTGCGCAGTGCCGAGCTCGATTCCGCTTTGCTTCATCTCGCTCACGGGCTTCGCCCTATGCTCATTCATGAAAACATATGCCACCTGTAAGCAAACGCTTCCGGCGGCATATGTTTTCACTCACTCACGCACTGCTCATTGCTTACGTGGATATTTTTCCATACCTTCTATCACGGTTTTCATAAGCCTCGATTGCTTTTTCCAATTCCTCTTTATCAAAATCAGGCCAATACGCCGGTGTAAAATAAAACTCCGTATATGCCAGCTGCCATAACAGAAAATTGG
>DLOQ01000115.1:8853-12919 GCA_002479655.1 Lachnospiraceae bacterium UBA7480 | reverse complement strand
ACATCCTGCCGGCACGAATCTCCTCGCCGATCTGTCTGACGGCTCTCGCGATCTCGTCACGGCTCCCGTAATTTATGGCAATGGTAAATTTCAGTCCCGTATTGTCCTTTGTGGCTTCCTCAAGCTGCGCAATGCTTTCACGCAGATCCTCCGCCAATCCCGTCTTATCGCCGATCACACGCACTTTCATATTATTCTTATTAGCGCGCTTGATACAGTTTTTCATATAATCCCGAAGCAGCTTCATCAGAGCCGCAACTTCATCATCAGGACGGCTCCAATTCTCCGTGGAAAACGCATAAACAGTAAAATACTCTATCCCTCTGTTGTATACGATCTCACACATATCTTCTACATTTTTACTGCCCTGGGCGTGCCCGTAATTACGCGGCATCCCCTTCTTCTTCGCCCAGCGTCCGTTTCCGTCCAAAATGACGGCTATATGTCTTGGAACACTCATATGATCATACCTTTAAGATATCCTGAGATTTTTCTTCTATCGCCTTATCAATATCCTTGATATACTTATCCGTGAGCTTCTGCAGCTGATCCTCCAGATCCTTGATCTCATCCTCGGAAATATCCGTCTTGGCAAGCTTCTTGAAGGAATCATTGCCATCACGTCTGATATTGCGGACTGCAACCTTTCCTTCTTCCCCCTTCTTTTTGATATCCTTGACAAGTTCTTTTCTTCTTTCCTCTGTCAGCTCCGGAAATACAAGACGGATCACGGAACCGTCATTGGTCGGTGTGATCCCGACATCAGAAGCAAGGATTGCCTTCTCGATCTCCTTGATCAGAGTCTTTTCCCAAGGCGCGATCTGCAGCATCCTGGGTTCCGGAACCGTAACATTTCCGACCTGCTGGATCGGCGTCGGCGTACCATAATAATCCACCCTGATACGATCCAACACATGAGGATTGGCACGTCCTGCACGTATTGTTGCCAGTTCTTCCGTCAGATAATCATACGCCTTCTTCATCTTGGCATCCAATGCTTTGATCTTCTCATCCATAATCTGTTTACCCCTTATTTGTTATCTTTTATCCTCTTTATTCAGGCTTCTATACCGTTACCTTTGTTCCGTTAAAATGTCCGCTGACAGCATTTAAGATACTGTTCGTTTCCGTCAGGTCAAATACCCACATCGGCATACGGCCATCCCTTGCCATGATAGAAGCTGTCATATCGATTGCCTGCAGATTACGCGCAATCACTTCGTCGATCGTGATCTCATCATATCTCTTTGCATTAGGATTCGTGCGCGGATCATCATCATAGATCCCGTCGATCGCCTTTGCAAGAAAGATGCCGTCCGCATCCACCTCAACCGCACGCAATACAACGCCTGTATCCGTTGAAAAATACGGATGTCCCGTACCACCCGCAAAGAATACCACCTTACCGCTTCGGAAGCACTCTATCGCCGCATCCTTGGAAAATTGCTTTGTAAATGTCGAACAGATAAACGGTGTCAGGATCTCTGTCTCCATCCCATGAGAGCGGAACATTTCAGATACATAGATGCAGTTCATCACCGTTGCCAGCATCCCGATCTGATCCGCTTTCGTCCGGTCAATATTTTCACTGGTTCTTCCCCGCCAGTAATTGCCGCCGCCGATCACGATGCCGATCTGATGCCCCATAGTCAGCAGTTCTTTTACCTGCTTCGCGATCCCGTTAATGATCTCATCATCATAACGCTTTCCTTCTGACGATAACGCCTCACCGCTTAACTTTAATAATATCCTCATAGAATCTCCCATGAAATAGTAACCTTTATTTCCCTATCTGGTCAAAGAAAGATGCCGGACTTACCTTTGCATAACACTGTGAACACATTCCCTCTACTACGGCGCCGGAAGTGATCTGTACCGACTGTGACTTAATATCGCCCATAACGATGGCTGTAGAGTCCAAAATGACCGGTCCATGAACATCAATATTGCCTTTAACCGCACCTGCTATAACAGCGCTGGTAGCTGAAATATCGCCGATAATAACAGAACTCTGCGCCACTTTGACGCTGCCTGTCGTCTTCACTGCGCCTGTGATCTGCGCCCCATCCGCATAAACATTGCCGGCTTCCGTATCACCATTGATTTCGCCAAAGATATTCGCCTTACCCGCGATCCTGATGTTGCCGACAACAACGCCCTCCAGGTCAAGATTGCCGTTGCTCTTGATATTGCCCGCAACCTTCATCCCCTTTGTGATCGTCGCGGTCTCATCCGACACTTCCATTTCCTCTTCCTCTGCAAGTTCAGGGATCACCGTTTTGGTGGATACTTCCTCTTCCATCACATTTTCTGCTGCCATAGTGGTTTTTTCCTCCTCTTTCACTGTATCTGCTTTTTTATTCTGAGTCTCGTCAAGCTTTCTGAATATACTCGGCGCTTCCGCCTTTCGAATCACTTCCGGCTCCTCCTGCTCCGCTGCATCAGCTTCTTTTTGCTCCGCCATGTCATCCTCTAAAACCTGAGCAGTATCAGAATCCTGTAATTCCTCAGCTTCCTCTCCGGCAATCCCTAAGACATCCGGTTCATCAGAAACATCTTCTTCCGTATCGTTACTACTTAGCTTATCCTCTAAGTCATCATCAAGCTCATCGTCTAAGTCATCATCATCAAAATCATCATCCAGATCATCTTCAAAATCATCGTCCAGATCATCTTCAATGTCTTCTATTCCATCATCTTCTCCATCATCTTCAGCCGCATCTTCCTCCATGATGGAAGCCTCTTCCATCACAGGAGTCTCTTCCATCACAGGAGTCTCTTCCACTACAGGAGCTTCTTCCTCCATGACTGCTTCCTCTACTATAGGAGCTTCTTCCTCCATGACTGCTTCTTCCATTACGGGGGCTTCTTCCACCATGGCAGCTTCTTCCATTACCGCCGCATCTTCCTCCTCGTCGGAAAGCAGTCCTGTAATATCAGGGAGCTCCCAATCAACCTCCGACATATCATTCTGCTGCGCCTTTTCCAATAATTCCGTCGTTTCACTGACGATCTCAGATTCCAATTCTATATCATCCTCTTCCACCAGATCTTCCTGTATGCTTTCGTCTTGTACAGCTTCTTCTTCCGAAGCCATCATATCCAAATCCAATGCCACCTGTTCCGATTCTTCCTCTGTCTTGGCAGACTTCTTTCTGCCTCTGCTTTTTTTTGCAGCAGGCTCTTCTTCCGGTCGTTCTGTTTCACCGCCCAGCAATTCATCTACCGCTGCTTCGTAATCTTCTTTTAAATTTTGAAAAAATCCCATCTTACTCCTCCATAATATATTCTTCATCAGGCAGAACATGTTGTACCGTATGTACCGAATCCGTAATCGGAACAATAACAATCCCATCCATTGCCTGTAATCTTTCAATAATGATCGGAAGTGCCTCTACCGTAGTTTCTTTTCCCGGCGCATCATGAAACAATACCACATAGGTATTCCAGTTATTATTTTCCACCGGCATCATCACATTATTCACAACCTGACTGGTACTGACATAATTTCTGGTTGCATCGCCGCTGGTAACATTCCAGTCAAAGTATACTATATCCTGCTCATTCAAAAAGTCAATACAATCCTTCATATTTACATTACATACGGTATTGCTGCTTCCTCCGGGAAACCTGTAATACCTGCATTTCGTTCCGGTAACATCCATGAGATAACTCTGAATCTCAAAAAAATCTTCTCTGAAAGCATCCATATCGGAATATATTTCCTGATATTTATGAGAATATGAATGCATCGCCAAAGTATGTCCTTCGTCTACAATCCGCTGATACTGTGCCTCATACCCCGGTTTTCCATTGACAAAAAAAGTTGCCTTGACATTATACCGCGCAAGGATATCCAGGATCTCGTCCGTATTCGCCGAAGGTCCGTCATCAAACGTCAGGCATACCTTTCTAACCTCATCGTAATCATCCGCAGCCACACCCCGCTGGGCGGAAAGCATTTCATTCTGCTCTACAACAACGACTTCCCCTGACGTTTCCACTGCTCCGCCGTCGTTGCCGGCATAGCCGGCGCCGTCAGAAGTCTGCGCGTCTATCGATACCA
>DLOQ01000115.1:3539-8846 GCA_002479655.1 Lachnospiraceae bacterium UBA7480 | reverse complement strand
AGACTGCCGATACGGATAAATGCCGTAATGCACAGGAGATTAGGAATCAGCAATAAAACAAAAACAGTTGAAACGATCATCCGTTTCATCCTGTTGATCCGATTCCTCCGATCATCATTTTTATTTTCCGGCATATGTGTCATAATAAGAACCTGCCTGATTTCAAAAATTCTGAAATCATTTTATCATAACCATTTTCCCTTGACAAATAGAAAAATCAGAGGAATTTTATGCCATTTTTCTTTTTTAGTGTTCCTGAAATCGTTATTATACAATATGTTGCGGTCATTTTAATAGTTTATTTTTTGTTAATATTTTTTATATTTTTAATTTATAATCCATTTATTTTAATTTCATTTTTCGTTTTTTGTTATGTCAACTGAGGAGGAAAATGCATCGATCACCCTCTGATCAGCTTCCGACGCAATGCACAGTTCACTCCTAAGATAAAACTGGTCGCAGACATCCCATAACACCGGCACCATACCGTACTCCCTGGTCAATCCAAGTATCGCCTCCAGACAGTCTGAAGAATCCGTCACTGTAGCATCCCATGAAATATGCTCCGGCGTATAACCCGCGGTACATTCCCCGACAAATACCGGGATCCCCTGATCCAGAAAACGTGCTTTCAGCAATTCACACTGGCTTCTGCTGTAATCCAGCCACGCTTCATTGCCAATGCTGTTTGTCCAGTAGCAGGCATTGTCGATATAATGCACCGATACCATCAGCCGGTCTTTCACCGTATCCTGCGGCATCAGGAATCTCTCATCTGTTGTAGCATCTATATTCGTATTATAACCGGATACGATCAGGATCCTTGCAGCGTTGCCGCCGCCGGTGCTGCGCACGGCATCCACAAATGTCTGGTTCATGTCATTTACAAATGCGTACATCCGGTCCGCGTCAAGCTGTCCCTCCGGGCCGGTCATCCCCAGTGCTTCATTGAAGCCCTCAAAGATAAGTTCCTCCGGGTACTCCCTGAAATATCCGGCAATCTGTTTCCACAAGTTCCCCGTGATCTCAAGCACCTGATCCTGCGGATAATGTTCGATCAGAAATCCATCATAATGATGGATATTGATCACGACATACATATCTGCGTCCAGTCCGTACGAAACAAGCTCAGCTACCCTGCCGAGATACTCCTGATGGATGGTAAACGTCCCGTCATCCGCCATCATATTACCCCAGTAAACCGGGATCCTGAGCGTGGAAAATCCTGCCTCCTCCATGCCGTTGATCATTGCTTCGTTAGTCTCTACGGCGCCCCAGCAGGTCTCATAGTTACCCGGCGTATCAGCGCCAATCGTCTGCGCGCCCCCGGTAAGATTCGCTTTATCTTCCCAATAAGCTTCCATGGTATTGCCAAGATTGATGCCGATGCCCATATATTCCGCCATCTCCCATGCATCTGTAGGGAAGTTCCGAACATCATCCGCGGAGAAGGGCTGATCGTTCACAGCAGAACTGTCCTGATCATTCTCTCCTGATATGTCCTCGCTATCCTCCACAAAACTGTCCTGACGATCCTCTCCGGATATGTCCCTGCTGACCTCCACGGAACCGTCCTGTTCATCCTCCGTCCCTGTCTGCGCTACTTTAGCTTTGCATCCCCCGATACAAAATAACATGCAGCTCACGATGCAACCTACTGTTATATGAAATAATATCCTACTATTTCTCCGCAGGTATCCGGCATTTTTATTCACCATAACCAATACCATCCCTTATACCAATATGTACATAGGTGATTGCAAAACATCTTTTGTTTCACAATCACCCGGCATCAATAAGCGAATTAAAATTTATTACGGATTTAATCAGCGTTTCCCTATGTCAGATACGTTTTCCAAAATGAACAATCGCAGCCATTCCCGGTCCGGTGTGACAGCCGATAATCGGTGACAGCATAACCCTGTTCGTAATACATGAAGGGTTGAGCCGCTTCACTTCCTGCTCCAGATAATCCGCCGCTTCTTCATTATCCGAATGGACGATACAAATCCGCTCTCCCTCCTGTTTCTCGGAGGCATTATCATATAATTCCACTAATTGATTCAAAGCAGCTTTATTGCCGCGTTTCTTCATAAAATTAACAAGGGTTCCATCATTCTCGATTCGCAGGATCGGTCTGATATTCAGCGCAGTGCCAACCACTGCCGCAGCGCCGGAAATACGTCCTCCCCGCTTCAAAAACATCAGATCCTCCACCATAAACCAATGGCAGATACGCAGCCGGTTTTCCTCCAGCCATGCTGCATTCTCCTTTATGCCCATGCCTTCTTCCCTGTTCTTTGCAGCACATTCCATCAACATCTGGATACCGCCGGTCGTACTGCGGCTGTCCACACAGCAGATCTCAACGTCCGGAAATTCCTCCATAAGCTCATTGGCAGCAAGNNCAAGCTGCGAGGAATCGTATGTGCCGGACAATCCTCCCGATAAAGAAAGATAAAGCAGCGATTCGCCTTTTTCTGCAAATTTCCTAAAGAAATCCAGATACATCTGCGGAGTTATCTGAGACGTACCCGTCATCATTCCCTGCCGTTCTCCCTCATAATACCATTTTAACGTCTCAACGGACTCATCGCCAAGACATACCATATCCTTGGAATCCAATGTGTAATTCATGGGGATCACGTAAATCTCCTGCTCCCGCACAAATTCCGGAATCAAATCTGCCGAAGCGTCTGTAATCAACTGATAATTTCTGTTCATCTTCGTCTCCCATGCCGCCTTCGGCAGCTCAAATTTTCACGCCAAATGTCATAACAGTTTTACTGCGATGAAACATCTGTTTCTTTATTATAACAGAAAGAGACGAAAATTAACACATATTTTTTATTTTTACCTTTTGGGAATCCAAAATACGTTATCCGTTACTGTTCTTTTCTCCGTTTCTTTCGTACTGCCGCTATTGCCGCTATGACCAGCAAAGCTACGCCTGCAGCAATCACCACCGCATAGGACAGCCTGGCATCGGTTTCCACCAACGCAAAGGACGCGCCATACGGAAGCCGCGCCACAAGATAGCTTCCGTCCTCCGTAACAGGAATCTGCGTCCATGCGCCGTCCTTAAAGAGATACAGCTTTGTCCGTCCGGGCTCTGACACCGCAAAATGACATTCCAGCTCCGTCGGCAGCGCATGCTGTTCTGACATCTCGATCTTCCATACATACATATATAACAACGTATCCTGCTCCGTCAGCGGCACCTGCAAATCTGTCGTCACTTCGCTCAGGCGCAGGCAATCTTCCTGATAAAACTCTCCCACCGCCAGCATCAGCATCCTGCCATCTTCAAGCCTTTCCCCGCTTGCCAATGCCTCTACCCATGGAATATATTCCGCTGTGAACATCTCATTGTTAAGCAGCGGCATATCGTCATAATCCCACTGCGCATAATAACCTTCCTTCTCAGGGATCGCCGGAAAATCCCCATCCTTCAATATATATCCATAAGGCTTCTGCTGTTCTTCAATGACGGCTTCATCCGCCATAAACGTCACTCTGAGCTGACGGAAATCACCCGGAATCCCCTCCATCTGCATAATATTATCATAGGAACTATGCTCCGCTATCCCCAGATAGCTGATCCCGTCGATCCCCTCCAGCGTATCGCTGACAAAGAAATTGCCGATCCGGCTGCCTTCCTCATCCGCTTCTCCGGCAATTGCGCCCCTGCACTCTCCTTCGCCATTTAACTCACAGATACTGATACAATTCTCTATTGTGCTTCCATATCCGCAGATACCGCCAATCCGGTCCTCCCCTTCCATGCTGCACAGACTATAGCATCCGCGCACTGCGGACTCGCTGTATCCCGCAATACCGCCAAGCTCATCCCCCGTCGCCGCGATCACATATCCATATGCCTCGCAGGAATAGACCAATCCCAAAAGCTGTCCTCCGACGATGCCTCCCGCATGATTCTTCTTGACCCTGACAGTGCCAAAATTCTTACAGTCCATAATAACGTTATTTAACGTAGCGCGCAGGACGATATTCGCATCCCCGGCAAATGAAAAATCTGTTTCGGGGTCACTGCCGTATTCGATATTCATCGTACCCGCAATACCACCGGCATTGATATCCCCATTGACGCTTCCGTAATTGATGCATCCGCTGATCATGCCCTTGGCATCCGGTGCAAAATTGATACTCGAAACATCCTCAATAAAACCCTTTTCCCGCAGTGTTGTCATTTCCACATCCACGGCATCCACGGCAGAGTCGATCTGGGACATCACGCTGTTTATCCCCTCCGATGTCTCTTTACTGCCCCGTTCTATGATATCCACAAATTGATCTATATCTTCCGCTCGGCTGTTGTTCTGCAGTTCTTCCCGCAGACCGTTTCTCAGTTCTTCTTCGCTTTCTTCATTGATCTCATACTGCTCCTGAATCATCTGCAGGTTTTCATTAATGATCTGTAACTGATCCCTGATCCGCTGCGCCGATTCTTCCGTCTGATCTGAAATACGGTTTTCACTGATCTGCGCAAGCATATCCTGCAATTCATCCGGTTTTATGCCCTGCTCCCACAGATCCTCCGGATCGATATCCGCCGNNTCCTGCTTTATTAAAATGTCTCTCTCGGATGCAATCGAATCCATAGCTTGAAGGATATTTTCCCGACATTGCACCGCGACAGCTTCATTTTCAGAAATGCTGTCCAGAATCGTGACCAGATTCTGGGATACCGACTGCCATTCCTCCTGATACTGCGTCCTAAGCTGATCCGTATAATTCCTGCTTTCTTCTGCCGTATCGGATACGGAACTGACGATACCGTTTAATGTATTATTCAGATCTGATACACGCTCCTGCGCATTATCCACTTTCTCCGAAAGATATGTCGCCTCCATAAACGGCGAAGCCTGCCCGACGATCCCTCCGACATCCTTTCTGCCATAAACCGTTCCTTCATTTGTACAGTCAAAGATCTGCCCGCTCTGGCTGCCCACAATACCGCCTGCATTATACCCGGTATGCTCATATCCAATCGTACCGCTGTTTCTGCATCCGGTAATCATTCCATCCGACATACCGGCGATACCTCCCATATTGTTGCGGTTCACGATATTCCCTGTCAGATTGAGCGTCCCGATATCCACTCCTCCGAGATCCATCGTTGTAACCAGTTCCTTGATGTTGATACTGCCTTGATTATTGCAGTCGGAAATCAGCCCCTCGTTCCTGCCTGCGATACCGCCCGTCTGATCAGTCGCTAAAACCATCGCATGATTGATCGACTTCAAAATCATCCCCGTCTCTGCATTAAAACCGGCAATACCTCCC
>DLOQ01000115.1:0-3507 GCA_002479655.1 Lachnospiraceae bacterium UBA7480 | reverse complement strand
CCCTCCGATCACAGAAGCGCTTCCCGTCGGGGCGGTACTGCCATGCACATTCAGATCCCTTACGAGTCCCATGCTTCCGATATAACGGAAGAACCCATAATGCGAACCCATCGGCTCCATGCCGAGAAAGCTGATCGTATATCCGCATCCCCGGAAGGTTCCATTAAAATATGCAATCCCTTCAAATCCCACTCCGGAAATATCCAGATCGCTTTTTAAAACAACCTCTTTGCCGATGCTCCATCCGTCCGTCTTGCAATTCTCCGCGAACTCCAAAAAATCCGCCACCGTATGTATCTCGATCGTACTCCCGTCCGCCCTGACCGGGATCGGAATTACACTAGTCAGCAGAACAGCCATCATAACTGCCGCAAATATTTGATGATGCATAATGATCTTTCTCATATGAAATATGCTTCCTTTCTGCACAACTCATTTTTTATTCTATTGCTTTATATTTATCATTCTATCTTTTTCTCTTTCATATCTTACTTTTTCTTTCTCCGGTTTCCTCATAAGTTTTCTTATAATTACTTGTTAGGTATTATCCTCATTATCGTCTTCTCCGTGCATCTCAAGCTTATCGTCCATCGGCGTGACCTGAGCCTGTCTTCTGGGCAGCAGCGTATCCACACTGATCTTCATCTCCCCCTGGATCAAGCCGCTTATATCAGCATCGATCATACCCTGCACATAACCGCTTACATGACCGGATACCAATGCCCTGCCCCTGTACTCACGCTGTCTTCCGGTCAGGTTGATGGCAAGCGCCGTCTTTTCCAATATGATGTCACCCAGCATCAAAATCTGCGGAAGTACAAACAATACCAGCAGGATGGAGATCAATGTTCCACGCCCCAGCGCAATACCGATAGCCGCGATCGTTGCATCCGAAGAGATATATCCGATCAGGAATCCGGCGCAGGTCAGGATCGAACCTGAGGTAAAGATCGTCGGAAACGCCTTGTCGATCGTCTCCGTGATCGCGTCCTTTAATGCGATCTCCTGCCGCTGGATCATATAACGGCTGGAAATAACGATTGCATAGTCGATCGTTGCGCCCATCTGGATCGCCGAAACGATCAGGTAGGCAATAAAATAGACGCCCGTATCCTGCAGCACAGGCACCGTAAAATTGATCCAGATGCTTCCCTGTATCGTCAATACCAGCAGCACCGGAAGCCCTGCCGACTGGAAGGTGAAGAACAAAATAATCATGACAAACAGCGCCGTCAGGATGCTGATGATCAGATTGTCCGTTGCAAAAGAGGACTCCAGATCATGCGCGCTGGTTGAATTGCCGACCAGTACCACCTGACTGACATCATAATATTTTGCGGCGATACCCCTGATCTCCTCCAGCGCGTCATAAGTCGGCTGCCCCTCCACCGGCAGTGTCAGATTCAAAACAAATCGCGAATACTCCTCCCCCTGTAATTGCAGCTGTCCATCATGCAGCGTATCATACAGGGTATGCAGCATCTCATCCATTTCATCGCTTAAGGTAACATACCCCTGTTCATACTGGTCATATAAGAACAAAAACATATCGATGATCGGCACCTCATAATCACTGATGCCCGTCACAACCGGTCCGTACTGCTCCTGACTGTAGGCATAAGCAGAGTACATGACCTCCACGATCTCCACATCCAGATCGGTCAGCTCGGCAAACCGTCTTGGCGTAAGCTTGTCAGTCAGGTAATATTCATCATTGATCTTCTGATTCGCCAAACCGAGGACATCCGAGACATAAGGAAGCCGCCCCAGTTCCGCTAAAACTTTTGCTTCTGCTTCATAATTCCCCTTTGGCACCATGACGACAAACTGATTCTCCGCCCCAAAGGTCTCCCCGATCTTCTCCCTTGCGATCTTCGACGGCGTCTTCTTTGAGCTCTCCACGGAATTGACGTCATACAGGTACAGGCAGTTGCTGGACATAATAAATGCGCCTACAAGAACGACGATAAAAACCGGCGGGATGATATACTTGGTCGCAGCCGCAAATTTCCCGACAAACGTGATCTTCGGAACGTGGCATTTATGATGGGAACGGTCAATGCCCTTTGCAAAGATCAGTATCACTCCCGGCATCAGGAAGAAAACGGAGATCAGACTTAAAATGATCGCCTTGACCAGTACGATACCCATATCATATCCCAGCTTGAACTGCATAAACATCATGGCAACCATACCGGATATCGTTGTCAATGAAGAGGAACTGATCTCCGGGATCGCTTTCGAAAGCGCCACCTTGACCGCTTCCACAGATTCCATCGTTTCATGCTCCTCCATATAACGGTCACACAGGATGATGGCATAGTCAATCGCCAGAGCAAGCTGCAGAACGACAGCAATTGATTTGGTGACTGAAGAGATCTCCCCCAGCCAGTAATTGGTGCCCATATTTAAAATTGCGGCAACACCGAAGGTAACCAGCAGCACCGGTATCTCAAAATATGCTTTGGTGGAAAGCAGCAGTACAACGATGATAATCACCACAGCCAACACCAGAATGATATTCATATCATGATTTAAACTTTCCGTGCTCTCCTGTGTCGCGCCGATCGTCGTGGAAATATAGTAATCATGTCCCGTCAGCAGCTCCTTCACCTCATTCATGGTCTGAATACTGCTTTCCTCTTCTTCGCTGCCATCAACCGTCACCTCGATCAGCACATCCGTACCGCTGTAATGTTCCTTATCCTTCTCTAATACAACCGACTTGACGCCCTCCAAGGATTCGATCTGACCAGCAAGCCTCTTTGCCTGTTCATAGGTGACATTAGATAACATCACCTTCGCGGAACCATAGGTGACAAACTGCTCCTCCATCAGGGAAAGTCCCCGTCTCGTCTCGCTTTCCTCCGGCAGATAGCTTGTGATATCCTGATTGACCTGTACCTTATTGATGCAGAAGACACTGTAAATAATCGCACAGACAAATAAAATTTCGATTGCTTTGCGCTTATTTACGATAAAATTGGCTACCTGATACCAGAATCCTTTCTTTTCTTTCTCTTCCACACTGCGCACTTCCTTCCTTCTTAAATTCATATATAACCACTTACAAACATAGCCGGATCAGATCATATTGTCTCCGGTCGGAAACATCACGGAAACATACCAAAAAGAAAAACCGACCACCGGTCGATTCTCCTGTCTATCCTGCCTACTCCATGTTTCCCTTTTCGTTTCTGAAACTCTTCCACTGTCATCAATCTTGCATAATAATATCCCTGTGCAGCATTACAGCCATATTTCTTTAACTGACAAATTATGTTTTCACTATTCTGGAGAAGTCCTAAGATTCCTTCCATTATGCCATCCTCAATTCCAATAATAACAATTTATCATTATACTATATCATTTCAGAAAGGCTTCGGCAAGTTGCAACGTAGTCCAAAAGCAGGAGGTATAAATTATTAAAGTTGTACAAATTTTATTTGCTTACATAAAAATTGCACAAAACAAAGCGCAATCTTATCCCTCCCTATTTAGTCAAGT
>DLOQ01000041.1:3268-3419 GCA_002479655.1 Lachnospiraceae bacterium UBA7480 | reverse complement strand
TGACCGGCAGCGCGGCTCTGCTGATGGAATGGGGGATCGTAAGGGGCAATGACCGCTTCCTGTATGGGGAGAAGGTAAAGGCATATCTGATCCGGGGCGCCCGCAAGCTTTCGGGGATAGCGAAATATCCGGATGAACGCGTCGGCTGGGG
>DLOQ01000041.1:0-3246 GCA_002479655.1 Lachnospiraceae bacterium UBA7480 | reverse complement strand
ATGGTAAAATAAGCGCAAACGCAGCGCTTAAAATAAGCGCAAGCGCTTATTACAAATTGCTTTGCAATTTGAATTATGCGTAAAAAGCGTGCGCAATTATGGTATGATAGATGCAGGTGTGCCGACTTGCGTTTATTTTTCTTTTATTAAAGCGGTAGAGAAAAGGAGGAAAGAAATTCTATGGACAATCTGACTGGTGATAACAACATGGCTCAAAATAAAAATCCATATGGAAGAAATCCAGACGAAGGGACTTCATACGGTGGGAATCCGCAGCAGGCTTCTTATGCACCTGCACAGAACGGAAATGCGAAAAAAGGCATGGGAAAGGGCTTAAAGGCTGTAATCATTATAGTAATTGTTTTGTGGGTGCTTGGGATAGGTGTTTTTGGATTTTTTATGTTTAAGGTGTTTAAGATGGCATCGACGCCGAAGGAGGCTTTGAGCGCTTCCGAATTTACGGAGGCAGTGGAGGAGCTTGGTTATGAGGCTTCTGACAGTCTTGAGGAGGAGTATGTTGATTGTCTTGTTTACACAGGTAATAATAGACGTACAATATTGTTGTTTGGGGAGTTTGACAGCAAGAGGGATGCGCAGGGTTATTATGAGGAATTACTTGATTTTTACAATGCAGAGTCATCGTCTTCCAGTATATTGATCAACGGAGCTAATTACATGATTAGAAAATGGTCTAAGGTTGGGGTTTATTATTATGCGGAGATAGTAGACGGTACTGTTGTATTTGTGACTACAGAGGATAAGGAAGAGTTGGCGGAGATCGTGGAGGCATTGCAGCCGTGAAAAAAGATTGTGTTTCATTAATGGGTGTGTTAAAATTAATTATCTGTTTTTTATAAAGTCAAACAAAACGGATGATCAATTGAAAGGATGGACGGACAACTGGTAAAGCGAAGATTTATTCCTATAAGAATTGTAAAGCCGGGCATGATCATCGATCAGGCAATGATTGATCGTGCCGGGCGTGTTTTGATTGCCCGTAATACTCCGTTGGAGGATTTTCACATCGACGGATTAAAAAAGATCGGTGTGAACGGCGTCTATATCCGGGAAGGGACAGAGGATGAGGAGCCTGCCAAGCCGCAGGAGGACAAGATGCCGGAGGCTGTCCAGAAAAAATTTGAGAAGGTGAAGGTAGAGGATCGGGCCAAGGTGACGATCTCTGAGAGCGTGCGTAACCGTGTCGCCCAGGGGGTTCAGTATCTGTATCAGGATACGCAGTCGGCGGACTTTACCAATGCGTCCAGAAGCATAACGGATGACCTGATGAAGGCGATCTCGGACAATGATGCGGTGGCGGTGGATATCAGTGCGTTGAAGGTCAGCGATGAATANNCCTTTAAGCATAGTGTAGACGTGGCGACCATGTCGATGATTGTCGGCAGAAAGTACGGATTGAACGATAAGCAGGTATATGAGATCGGCATTACCGGTCTTTTGCATGATATCGGCAAATCTAAAATTCCGAATGAGGTTCTGAATAAGGCAGGAAAACTGACGGATGAGGAATTTGAGATGATGAAGCAGCATTCCGTCTTTGGATATCATATCCTGGAAAAAAAGGACGATCTTTCCCAGGAAGTGAAGCTGGGCGTGTTGCAGCACCACGAAAAGACCAATGGCAGGGGGTATCCCATGAAGGTAACGGAAGAGAAGATCACGCTGTTTGCAAAGATCATCTCTGTGGCGGATATCTATGATGCATTGGTTACGGAGCGGCCTTATAAGAAACCGTTTTCCCCAAGAGATGCAGTGGAGATGATCATGTCCATGACAGGTGAGCTGGATTTTAAGGCGATGAAATGCTTTTTGGAAAGCGTGATTCTGTACCCGGTGGGGACGGATGTGGCGCTTAGTAACGGCGAGACGGCACGCGTGATCGAGAATGTACCGAACTATGTGCTCCGACCGAAGGTTATGGTAGTGAATACCGGCAAGGTGTATGATCTTGCCAATGACTTAAGCTGTGCGAGCATTATCATACTTTGATCGTAGTAAATTACATAAATCCGAATATTGTGCAAAAGAGAAAGCAGCGTGAATATAGCGGATCATGAAAATATGAAGCGGAAGCTTAGACATTAGGAAAAATCAGAGCTTTCACAGAAAGGAAATACGCAGAGAGATGCCGGAGGAAAGAATGGAAGAAAAATTGGGATTTGATAATCATAAATATCTGGAGATGCAGTCACAGAATATACGGGAGCGGATCGGGATGTTTGACGATAAGCTTTATCTGGAATTTGGCGGAAAGCTGTTTGATGATTACCATGCCTCCCGTGTGCTGCCGGGATTTCATCCGGACTCGAAGCTGCAGCTACTGATGCAGCTGTCGGAGCAGGCGGAGATCGTGATCGTCATCAGTGCGGCGGATATTGAAAAAAATAAGATCAGGGGCGATCTGGGGATCACATATGATCTGGATGTGCTCAGACTGATGCAGGCGTTTGAGGAGAAAGGGCTGTATGTCGGAAGCGTTGTCATCACAAAATATGCGGGGCAGACCGGGGCGGATCTTTTTAAACAGCGTCTCTGTAAGCTGGGGATACGCGTATATACGCATTATGTTATTGAGGGGTATCCCAATAACGTGTCGCATATTGTCAGTGATGCGGGATTTGGAAAAAATGATTATATCGAAACGACAAGACCGCTGGTCGTTATTACGGCGCCGGGACCGGGAAGCGGAAAGATGGCGACCTGTCTGTCACAGCTTTATCATGAGCACCGGAGAGGGATCCATGCGGGGTATGCGAAGTTTGAAACATTTCCGATCTGGAATGTGCCATTGAAGCATCCGATCAATCTGGCTTACGAGGCGGCGACGGCGGATCTGAACGATATTAACATGATTGATCCGTTTCACATGGAGGCATATGGAAAAACAACTGTAAATTACAACAGGGATGTGGAGATATTCCCTGTATTAAAGGCTATCTTTGAAAAAATATATGGAAAGAGCCCGTATCAGTCGCCGACGGATATGGGTGTCAATATGGCGGGGAACTGCATCTGCGATGACGAGATCTGTCAGGAAGCTTCCAAACAGGAGATCATCAGGCGATATTTTCATACGTTAAACGGACTGCTGCAGGGGCATAATCAGGAAGAAGAGGTATATAAGATCGAGCTGGTCATGAATCAGGCCGGTATTGCGGTGACTGACCGCAGGGTGGTCGTGGCGGCGAGAAAGCTTGCGGAGCTGAAGCAGTCTCCGGCGGCTGCGCT
>DLOQ01000172.1:9609-9790 GCA_002479655.1 Lachnospiraceae bacterium UBA7480 | reverse complement strand
GTTTATGAAAAATCAAAGATTTTTCAATCTGTTTCCTTTTGGGGAAGCTCGATATAATCCGCGCACTCTTTCGCGATCCGGACCGCCTGCAGGATCTCCTCTTTGGAGATGCCGCTCTCTCCCGCAAGCTCCTCTACCGTAACTTTCCGAAGCAGATCCTCCGCCATCTGCCGCGCCTTTT
>DLOQ01000172.1:0-9525 GCA_002479655.1 Lachnospiraceae bacterium UBA7480 | reverse complement strand
CTCCACACATTCCAGATTGCCAACGGCCGCCGTCAGCGCGACATTGCCCTCGCCGATCAGATCTTCCATCTCCACGCCCTGTCCCGCGTACAGCTTGGCAATATCCAAAACCATCGGAAGATACGCATTGATCACCTTCTCTTTGGCGATCCGGTCCCCGCGCAGGGCATCCCTCAGCAGAAGTATCTTCATCGATTCATCCACCCTGACAATATCCTCAAGCTCCTCAAGATAAAATTTCAGATACCCCTCAGGCGGAGTGTCCTCTCCCGTATTGATCGGTTCATTGATGCCGATTCCGCTCTGCTTTAAAAAATCAAAAACAAGCGGCTTCTGCTCCTCAGTAATCTCCGGCAGGCACTCGCTGATCTGCAGCTCCGATACAAAACCGCCCTGCAGGGAAGCAAGATCCTTTATTTCACTAAGCGCTTTTTTAAATTGTTTTTCGTCCATGAAACTTCTTCCCTTTCCGATCACATGCGACTCTTGTGCTGATGCGTAAACAGATGCTCCTGACAATACTCATAATTGCCTTCGCATTTAGAGCAGAAGCGGAATTCAAGATCGGGATATTCCTCCGAAGTCCTGCCGCAGATGGCGCATTTATGCTTTGCGATCTTTGGCGACGGCGCGCTTTTCACCTTCCGCTTATATTCCGCCTGACGCTTACGCTGCGCCATGCTCATATGCGTCCCTTTTCTGGTGGCAATGAAAAACAGAATAAAGTTCAGCAGCGACGCCCCAACAACAAAGATGCCGGTGGGAAGCCCCATACTGCACGCCCCTACCGCAAGAAGGATCACATAGATCACTCCCAGTACCTTCACCTTGATCGGCAGGATAAACATAAGCAGTATCTGCATATCGGGATAAGTAGCGGCAAATCCCAGAAAAATGGACATGCTTACATAAAAAGTGGAAAAAGACATAGACTCCAGCGCATACCCGTATTCCATGCCATAGATCCACGGGAACTCTCCATTCACGAGACGATACCCTTCATTCCACCCAATCACTTGCTCCGGCTGAAATAAAACATCATATCCATACAGACAAAACGCCCCGATGATAGTAAAGATGACGCCGGAGAAAATATAGTAATTAAAATAAAATTTCCCCCATGTCCGTTCCAGCGTCGTTCCGATGGAATAATAAAAATACAGCATGATCAACGTCCAGAAATCCAACGAGCTTGGCGGGATCAAAAGCCAGCTCACCAGACGCCATACCTGTCCATGCAGGATCGCATAGGGATTCAGCGACAGCACCAGACAGATATCAGGATTGATCAGCTCCATCAGATACCCGATCCCATAGCAGATGACCATATATAAGGGAAGGTTTGGAATGGCATATTTCCCGATCTTCCTGTCAAGATAATTGATAAATCTGTTCATATGTTTTTCTCCAAAATATTTTAAATTTCCAAATATTGTTTTTAATCAATTCAATAGAATATCCATACATTTCCATATTTTATCATCCTTGCCCCGAAAAGTAAACATAAGTCTTTGCTTTGGTATGTGTTTTTTGTGTGTAATTACTTCCAAAATCAATTTTTTAGGAAGATTTTTGATTGCGAAATGTCGATTCTCGTCGTATAATAGATAAATATGCTGTAAATTAACATAATCCTCTGCCGCAGCATTTTTGTCCGCGCAGACATGAACTGCCGTCATGTATGTGGGGCAACGGCAATATAATACTTTAGGGAAACGCTGATTTTATAATGGTTAGAAAGGTTTATTATTTATGTCAGAAACACTTTATCGTCTGGGAATAGATATCGGATCTACCACGGTCAAGATCGCCGTGCTTGATCCGGACAATAAGATCCTTTTTTCGGATTATGAACGTCATTTTGCCAATATCCGCGAGACGCTCCATGATCTTCTGGAAAAGGCATACAAACAACTGGGCAATGTAACGCTGCTTCCGGTGATCACCGGTTCCGGCGGGCTTACCCTTGCAAAACATCTGGAGGTGCCATTTGTACAGGAAGTCCTTGCGGTCAGCACCTCACTGGAGACGCTTGCACCAAAGACGGACGTTGCCATTGAGCTTGGCGGTGAGGATGCCAAGATCATATACTTTGAAGACGGCAATGTGGAACAGCGTATGAACGGCATCTGCGCCGGCGGTACGGGTTCCTTTATTGACCAGATGGCATCCCTGCTCCAGACAGATGCCATGGGGTTAAATGAATATGCCAAAAATTATCAGTCTTTATATACCATTGCGGCAAGATGCGGCGTATTTGCCAAATCGGATATCCAGCCTCTGATCAATGACGGCGCGACAAGGGAAGACCTTGCCGCTTCGATCTTCCAGGCGGTTGTCAACCAGACCANNCCGATCCGCGGTCATGTTGCTTTTTTAGGCGGCCCGCTTCATTTTCTGTCTGAATTAAAGGCTGCTTTTGTCCGCACTTTAAAACTTGATGATGAACATATTATTGATACGGACAACTCCCATCTGTTTGCAGCCATCGGCTCCGCCTTAAACGCAAAGGCGGACGCGCCGGACAATGGCATGGTCACGATGGAGCAGATGACCAATAAGTTAAATTCCGATATCCATATGGAATTTGAAGTAGAACGTATGGANNGCGAGGCGGAATATGAAGAATTCAGCCGCCGTCACGACTCTCATTGCGTAGGCACCGGCGAGCTTTCGCAGTATCATGGCAACTGCTTTCTCGGCATCGACGCCGGAAGCACAACGACGAAGGCCGCTCTGATCGACGCGCAGGGAAGGCTTCTCTATTCTTTCTATAGCAATAATAACGGAAGTCCGTTAGAAACCGCGATCCGTGCCATAAAAGAGATCTATGCACTGCTTCCTGCCGATGCAAAGATCGTCCGTTCCTGTTCCACCGGTTACGGGGAAGCGCTGATGAAAGCGGCATTTTTGCTGGATGACGGACAAGTTGAGACCGTCGCCCACTATTACGCTGCCGCATTCTTTGATCCGCAGGTGGACTGTATCCTGGATATCGGCGGTCAGGATATGAAATGTATCAAGATCAAGAATCAGACTGTAGACAGCGTTTTATTAAACGAAGCCTGCTCCTCCGGCTGCGGCTCATTCATTGAGACATTTGCAAAATCTTTGAATTATTCCGTACAGGATTTTGCAAAGGCGGCGTTATTTGCAGAGCATCCGATCGATCTTGGCACCAGATGCACCGTATTTATGAATTCCAAGGTAAAGCAGGCGCAGAAAGAAGGCGCTGCCGTATCAGATATTTCTGCGGGGCTTGCCTATTCTGTCATTAAAAACGCATTGTTTAAAGTAATCAAGGTATCTGACGCTTCCGAACTTGGAAAGCGTATCGTCGTACAGGGCGGTACGTTCTATAATGATGCCGTTCTTCGAAGCTTTGAAAAGATCGCGAATTGTGTAGCCATCCGTCCCGACATTGCCGGGATCATGGGTGCGTTCGGCGCGGCGCTGATCGCGCGCGAGCATTACCACACCGGCAATCAGACGACCATGCTCTCATTAAAACAGATCAACGAGCTGAAGTTTTCAACCTCCATGGCAAAATGCCGCGGCTGTACCAACAACTGCCGCCTGACCATCAACCGTTTTACCGGAGGACGGCAGTATATTTCCGGCNNCCGGCAACCGCTGTGAACGCGGACTTGGTAAACAGAAAAATGAAAACAATACGCCAAATCTTTTTGAATATAAGCTCAAACGGATCTTTGACTATGAACCGCTTCCCGCGGACAAGGCGGTACGCGGACGCGTCGGCATCCCGCGAGTGCTGAATATGTATGAGAACTACCCGTTCTGGTTCACGTTCTTCAATGAACTGGAATATGAAGTGGTCCTCTCTCCGCTCTCGACACATAAGATCTATGAGCTTGGCATTGAATCCATTCCCAGCGAATCGGAATGTTACCCCGCCAAGCTGGCGCATGGCCATGTACAATGGCTGATCAACCAGAAACCGGACTTTATCTTTTATCCGGCGCTGTTCTATGAACGCAATGAAACGCCGGATGCCAATAATCATTACAACTGCCCGATCGTCACCTCTTATTCGGAGAATATCAAGAACAACATTGAGGAGATCGGCCGCGGGGAAGTCCGCTTCCGCAATCCGTTTATGTCCTTTTCAGGGCCTGAGACCATAACACCGGTCCTGATTGAGGAATTTTCCGAGATCCCGGCAAGGCTGGTGGCTGCCGCCGTGGAAAAAGCATGGGCGGAGCAGGAAAAAGCGCACTTGGATATCCGGAAAAAGGGTGAAGAAGTTTTAGAATACCTGACGAAAAATAAGAAACGCGGCATCGTCCTCGCAGGGCGTCCTTACCATATCGATCCGGAAATCAACCATGGGATTCCGGAATTGATTACTTCTTTTGATATTGCCGTGTTGACAGAGGACTCTGTCTCCCATCTGGCAAAGCCGGAACGCCCGCTGATCGTATCCGACCAGTGGATGTACCATTCCAGGCTTTACGCTGCGGCAAGCTTTGTAAAAACGAGANNGTCTCTACTGCGCGGCAAGCTATGTAAAGACAAGGGACGATCTGGATCTGATCCAGCTCAATTCCTTCGGCTGCGGCTTAGATGCCGTTACAACCGATCAGGTGAACGATATCTTAAGCGGCTCCGATAAGATCTATACCTGCCTCAAGATCGACGAGGTCAATAATCTCGGTGCGGCAAAGATCCGTATCCGATCCTTACTGGCAGCGATCGATGTACGGGATCGGAAATGCACCAAGCGCACCATCCGTCCCGCCAATATCGAACGCGTCCTCTTTACGGAGGAAATGCGCAAAACCTATACGATCATCTGTCCGCAGATGTCGCCGATCCATTTTGATATGCTGGAGAAGGCATTTTCCTCCTGCGGATACAATTTTAAAGTGCTGACCAATGACAACCGTCACTCTGTGGATGTAGGTTTAAAATACGTCAATAACGATGCCTGCTATCCGTCCCTGTGTGTTGTCGGGCAGATCATGGAAGCGATCCTTTCCGGCGAATATGATACGGATCATCTGGCTGTCATGATGACGCAGACCGGCGGCGGATGCCGCGCAACCAACTATGTCGGATTTATCCGCCGTGCCTTGGAAAAGGCAGGCTATCCCCATATTCCGGTGATCTCCTTAAACCTCGGAGGCATCGAGGTCAATCCCGGATTTAAACTGGATTTGAAACTGATCATGCGTTTATTATACGCGGCGCTGTTCGGCGATATCTTTATGAGATGCGTTTACCGTATGCGCCCTTATGAAGTCACCCCCGGAAGCGTTGAGGAAGTGCATCAGAAATGGCTGGCGGTCTGTAATGATTTTATTACTTCAAAGCATCCGTCGTTCTTCCGTTACCGGAAGATCTGCCGGGAAATGATTCGTGAATTTGACGCAATACCAATTCATGAAGATATGAAAAAGCCGCGCGTCGGCATCGTGGGTGAGATCCTTGTAAAATTTGCACCCGCGGCAAATAATTATCTGGTAGAGCTTTTGGAGCATGAAGGCGCGGAAGCAGTCGTTCCCGACCTTCTGGACTTTATGTTTTACTGTTTCTATAACCAGATCTATAAGGCGGAGCATCTCGGCACCAGCAAAAAAGCGGCAAGACTGTGCAGACTTGGCATCAGCGGTATGAATTTTGTCCGTTCCGCTTCTGCCAGGGAATTAAAAAAGAGCAGACACTTTGATCCGCCCGCAGATATTTATGAGCTTGTAAAATATGCCGGAGAGATTGTCGATATCGGCAACCAGACCGGCGAAGGATGGTTTCTTACCGGAGAAATGCTGGAGCTGATCCATGACGGCACCGCCAACATTGTATGCACCCAGCCCTTTGCCTGTCTGCCTAACCATGTGGTCGGCAAGGGTGTCATAAAAGCGCTTAGAAAACGGTATCCAAAATCCAATATCGTGGCGATCGACTACGATCCCGGCGCAAGCGAAGTCAACCAGTTGAACCGGATCAAGCTGATGCTTTCCACCGCTAACAAAAACTTGGCCAAGGAATAATTTTAAAGAAGCACTGATTTCATCAGCGCTTCTTTAGTTTTCGCCGGTCTCTGTGGCCCGCTTTAATTCCTCGATCTCCTGCCGTTTTTTGTCCTCGTCCATCTGCGCCTCCTGCATCAGACGCTCATAGATCTTGTTTGCTTCTTCAATACTCTTATCATTTTCTTCCTGCACCTGCTTCATGGCTTTTTCAAAAGGATCCTCGTCACGGCTGTTATCTTTCAGGATCGATTCATAGATAACAGTATTGTCTTCCGAAAATACGTCACCGCCATCAGCCGACGCCGGCATTTCATCCGCCTTCTCCTCCTGATGCTCCGGAATTTTAAAATTCACATTCCACCATTTGATAAGATTCGCTTTTAAACTGTTATTCCTGATGATCTCATCAAGCTTATCTTCATTGGGTTTTCTCATATACCGAACCACTCCATACCTAATATCCGTCATTAAAAGCCTTTTCAATAATCTATGTGCCTGTTTTCTATCCATGCCACTGCTTCATTCAGACCTTCCTCCGTCAGCGGAAACTCCTGATATTCCTTCTTTTCTTCCTCTGTATGGTCAAAGGCAAACGGCTCCGGCCAGACACATGCCGTGATTACTTCCCTGCCGTCTTCTTCATATTTCTTCTTTTCGAGTAAAAACCTCATACCCGTATCGCTTCCGGTAAAGCGTTCTTTTTTGATATAATTTAGCGCCGGACGATATAAATTGTCGTGAAGATTCATAGATAACCTCTCTGACACTATGAACATTTGAGCATAGTCCTGTCTTTAAGTTCTTCATTTAAGATCCGTTTCATTCCAAAAACACATACTTTGCCTTACCGGATTCCTTCGCTTTGTACAGCGCCTTATCGCTGCGCTGTATAAGATTCTCGATTTCATGATCCAGTCCTGTTTCAATAATGGAATAAGCAGCGCCTGCACTTACTGTCATCCTGCTGAATCTGACATCAGAGCTATAATACGCATGCATCGTTTCTATCATATGACCAACTTCCTTCTGCAGCTCATCTCTTGTAATCATCCGGATCTGTACAATGATAAACTCATCACCGCCAAGCCTTGCAATAAAATCTTCCGGGAAACATTCTTTTAACAGTCTTGCGGTTTCTACCAGCGCCCTGTCGCCTTCCTTATGACCATACATATCATTAACCTGCTTGAAGTTGTCAAGATCCAACGTGATCATCGTCATCTGCCGGCAGGACTTCTTATCATCCAGATAACGGAACAGGCTCCGCCGATTATTCAGTCCTGTCAAGAAATCGGTAGTTGCCGCATAAAGCGTCTGCTCCCCAAATTTTTTTTCAATCGTAATATCCTGAAAAATATCGATCTTCCCAAGCACTTCTCCAAATATGTCAATGACCGGAGCCTCGCGGTACTTCAGGACAATCTTATCTCCCCCGCCCTTCAATTCGATCTCTATACTTTCACCATTTTTGACCGACCTTTCCTCAAGCAGCTTCTGCTTCCAATCGGCAAATGACTGTTTCTCCCCAAGTCTTTCATTCGGGAAATATTTTAAAAATTCCGGATTGACGCTGATCGCCATTCCTCTCGGATCTTCTATTACAACTGCAAAAGGAAGGCTGCTCAATACGATCGACAGCTCTTTGCTGATATTCTGCAGCTCTGTAACATCATGAGCAAAACCACAGGTGCCAAAGATTTCTTCATCTGCATCGATCAATGGTGATTTATAGGTTTTAAACAGGCGCATTCCGCTCTTTGTTTTTACATTCTCATCAAAATGACAGGTCTTCCGCGCCTCCATAACGATATCCTCAGATTCCAGACAGACATAATCTCCCTGTTCATACTCTTCCTTAGGAATATCCCATATGTAATAATGGCCTTTTTTATAAATCTGCTCCTTCGTCTTCTCCACAGCACCACAGAATCCATCATTCACGATCAGATGCGCGCCCTTTCGGTCTTTAAACCAGATCAGATCCGGCAGGCTGTCAATCAGTGTATTAAAGCAGATCTTCTGCTTTCGGTTGTCTGCTACATCCTTCATAAACAAAAGCAGCTTTTTATAATAGATCTCCAAAAGATCTTTCTGATACCGTTCTTTCGGCATCACCCAGAGCATATCCGCCTTTGCAAGCTGTTCCTGTCTCACGGCACCCATCTCATCCACAGAAAGCAGATAGACCACCAAACCTTTTTCTCTTGACACTTCCGGCAGATCATCCGTTTTTCCGTCAATAATCACCGCCGCATCAATCATATTTTCATTCCAGGCCTTATGATAATCATCCACTGTTGTAAGCACAACTTCGCTGTCCTCCGGAAGCGCTACTGCATGTACCGCTTCTTCGACCACCGGGGAACCGCTTTGTATAATAATTTTAAATTGATTTAAAAACATATTGATAAATCCTTTTCTTTTATTATATTTATCCTGTTTCTTTCAAATATATTTTAACACAGTTCATGCCACAATGTCTATTTTATTCTATACTTTGATTTGAAATTTAGATCTGGTTAAAAGCTTTGAAATTGAGCAAAAAAAGTGCGCATGTTTGCAGGACGGTTAATGATGTTGTTGGTTTTACAGCCATTCATAAGGCGTGATCTGATAAACGTAATAATTAAGCCAATTACAATAAAGGCAGCTGCTATGTGAGCGCCACTGAAGGTACGGCTTTCTTCCAGGATCATCGTCCGGATAATAATTGACCGGCAGGTGGATCGGCAGAGCCTTTGCAATATCCCGCTTATATTCCTGATCCAAGGTGTACCGGTCATATTCCGGATGCCCCATCATATAGATCTGCTTCCCGTCTCCTGACATACACAAAAATATCCCTGCTTCCTCGGATTCCGCAAGCACGGTCAATTCCGGACAGCCATAGATCTCTTCTCGGGAAACTGTCGTATGACGGCTGTGCGGCGCGTAAAACAGATCGTCAAATCCTCGCACCAGAGGGATCTTACGATTCTTCACCTGATGCAGATAGATACCGAAAAGCTTCTCCGGCAAAGCAATCTTATTGATGCCAAAATGATGATACAAGCCTGCCTGTGCTCCCCAACAGATATGTAATGTGGAGGTGACATGCGTCTTTGTCCATTCCATGATCTCACAGAGCTCATCCCAATAATCCACTTCTTCAAACGCCATCTGTTCCACCGGCGCACCGGTAATGATCATCCCATCAAAGCGTTTCTCCTTCAACTCGTCAAATACCGNNGTATTCATGGATATATGGCTCCTGACCATTAAAAAAGTCACATCGACCTGCAGCGGCGTATTGGACAATACCCTAAGCAGCTGCAGCTCCGTATCCTGCTTTTTCGGCATCAGATTCAGGATACATACCTGCAATGGACGGATATCCTGATGCATCGCCCTGTTTTCATCCATGACAAATATATTTTCATTTTCAAGCTGCTCCTTTGCAGGAAGATCACTTTGTATTTTGATCGGCATATTTCTTCCACTTCCTTCATTCTTATGATTTTTAAGCTTATTGTACCATAATCGCGCACGCTTT
>DLOQ01000018.1:10426-24815 GCA_002479655.1 Lachnospiraceae bacterium UBA7480 | reverse complement strand
GAATTGTCAATGATGCACAATAGGGAAAATTTTTGTCAGAGTTTCGCAATCGCCTAATATGGAATATACCAAAAAAGCCTTATTATTATATCGGCTTTTTTGTGTTTTTTATTTGGTTGATTGGGTGTCAAATACGGAATATTGGGTGTGAAATCAAAAATTATATAATTTTTTCCATAAAATCATCCATTCAAAATCGTATCAATTATATAAACGAAAACTGATAAATAATTCCAAAAAAGGAAAAAGAAGCTCATCTTCAGAAAGGAATGTTTGTATGCGAAAAATCTCTATTTTACCGGTAATACTATGTTTATTTCTCACTTCGTGCAGTTCCACGGAACCGGTTGATGAAGGCAAGACACCAGAATATTTTTCTGCCGACGGAGTGCCTCTCAATATTGATATGCAAAACTACAGCGAGCAGGCAAAGCTGCTGACTGCAGATGATATTTATCTGCTCAGCTTTGACTGCGGCTATATATCGGGAGATACTCCCGGCATGCTTGTCATAGAGAATGAAGAACAGCTTGATTATGCGTTGGAAAGGTATGGGCTTGCCCTGCCCTCTGATGACATGACGGAAGATGAACTATGGTTTTATTCTACTGCGATCGCCGAACCGTTCCATGAGATGGTTCAGAATTACCCGATCAGCGAGTACAGCTATGTCATAGAATACGATGAAGTAGGCTGCGGCGGCTATGATCTCAGAGTGGGCGCTTTGCTGGTGGATAAAGATATCATGCATTTTGTCCGCACTGCCGACAGCCAAACGCCTGATCCGGATTCCACACAGCCCGATGTAATGGGCGGATTCTGCTATATGGCAGCAGTTCCAAAGGATATCCTTCCGACAGAGCATTATGAGAGATGGACGTATCCCGACATTAATGATCTCTCTCAGGCAGAAGACTATTTCTTTGCTACATACTGGCTGTCAGATACAACAGAATTATATGATGTCTATGGAGAAACAAACTATATCATCCGCACGGAAGAAGAATATAATACCTTGGTGGCTATGGCGGAATCAGTGACAGATCATTCCGGGGAAGCGATCATCACTTACAATGATAAAATCGATTTTGACAATACAGCACTGCTGTTCCGATTTTACTGCTTTGATGGTTCAACCGGCAGGACTATGGCGGACGGCGTTGCAATTCATGGAAATGACATTATAATGACATTTCAGAAAAATGATGGGAATTATACAGGTATGGCATATGCGGAGATTCCCGTGCGCTTTCTGACGGAAAGTGATTACAACGGCTGGGAAAAACCGGACGGAAATTCGGTTTCCGCCCATGAACCTGTCCAGATCGACATGAGCGCTTACAGCGCAGATGCGAAATTCTATACCCCGGATCAGATCATGATGTACTGCGCACCGATCGGCGACCTTGGATTTGACGGTAAATACGCAATCCTCTGTAACGAAGATGAAACGCCGATCCAGACAGCATATGATGATTACGGCTTTGGTCAGGACCGCGGCTTTGACAGGTTGATCGACAATAATTGGTGGGAAGAAAATGTATTTTTCGTACAGTATATCGGTCAGACCGAAGAAAATACGGATCTCCGTCTTATGGGACTTGTGGTTGACGGAAACACGGTGGATTTCCTGTACTATGACAATAACGAAGACCAACGCTACCGGACGGCAAACGGCACGGGCGGATTCGGAATGTATGCTGCCGTTCCGATCAGCGACATCACCGCCGAACGCTTCACAGGTTGGAAATCCCCGTAAAAATAAGCAAGGTAAGAGTTCTTACCTTGCTTATTTTCAATATACCGCCACTTCTCATATGATCTCATTATATGATAATATCAGCAGGATGCAGGTGATCACGATAGCTCCCGCAAGCAGCCACAAGCCAATCGGCTTTTTGCTCTGCGCATTTTGGGACTCTGAGATATAGCCTGCTTTGCGCAGCGCCATTGTTATAGGTTTATAAAGCAGGAATGTGAATCCTGCGTTCAGTCCCGCTTTTAAAAGATTAAACGGAAGAAACGCCGGAATCAGCAGCGCTGCCACTGCTTCACGGGGATACCCCATATAAATAGGAGTTATCAGATAATTCCACAGCATCATCACCAATACCATCGTCAGGCTGCCCGCCACCAATCCTATCACGGCGCCGGACAGAGTCCTTTTCTTTTTATAGATAAAGGAAGCTGTACAGGCAAATGAACACGTTGATATGATGTTCATAACGAGTCCTATGGGTCCGTTTTCACTGATCGTCACCATTTCAATCAGGGATACGATCACCGATACGATCAAGGAAGTCATCGGTCCCCATATCAAACCGCCCATCGTGATAATGATATCCTTGGGATCATACTTCAAAAACAGTACAACGGGAATCCGTCCAACCACCACCACTACATAGGCGATCGCGCTAAGCATGGCGATCGTGGTTATCTTTTTTGTCTTGCTGTCCATATGTCATTCCTCCTAAAAATAAAATCAGCACCTGAACGACGATATCATTCAGGTGCCGAAAATACAAAGCAACATCACGCGGCAATATAAAATAACCGCATCATGCAATCTCATCTTCTTCCATCCAGACTATACTGTTGGTTTTGGAATCTCACCAAATCCTGACTTGGACATCTGCCAAATCCTGCGTTTTCACGCTCGCGGACTTTACCGCCAATCGGGAATCTCACCCTGCCCTGAAGATATATCACTATTCAGTTGTCAAACTAGCAAGCTAATTATACCACTTGAATTTCCCATTTGCAATACTGCGGAAAAATTTTAATTCAAAGTTGACCTTATTCCTTTCTTCAAAATCCTGCTCCGTTTAATGCAATCATATCGCAATTCTACAGCACAACTTCCCTGTTTGCGACAAACCCCATCTCATCCTTTTCGATTTTGATCACAAAAGGAAATTTATTATATTCTGTACACATATAAAAATCCGCTTCCGGGAAGATCTCCTGTCTGTCTCTATCAAAGAAATGTTCACCGCCATGATTTTTTAAATCATTGACTCTTTGGTCAAGGTTCGGAAATTCTCTGCCTTCCAAAAGACTTTTGATATACTCCGCGCACAGTTCATCCTCCGGCGCCGGTCTCACGCCTTCATTGCCCATACATACAAGCGAAACCGTATGTGGCTGCCTGGCAATGATATACCCGGCTACCGCCTTTGCATTGACCAGACTTCCGGTAATTATTTCACTCGCGCAGACAGCATTGACGATCCCTTGAGTTCCTGCACTGGTGGTATGTATGATCGTCCTTCCCGCCACGTCCTTCTTCAAAATGGTTGACGGTGAATTGCCGTAATCAAATCCATCACACTTTTTGCCATGCCGCTCGCCAATAAGAACACTGTTCTGAATACGGCTTCTGAGGGAAAATGCTTCTTCTATCGTTCCCACAGGACGTATCTGTTTCACATCCATATCATACAAATAACATTCCAGCGAAAAAGCCCTAAAAACATCAATAATGACAGTCAGCCCTTTCGCCTGCTTTGCGCCCTCGATCAGATGCAGAATATTTATATCAAACATATGCTTTTATCCTCGCAGCTCTGTTTTATATTTCCATCTTCCAAAGAATATGGGCAGCTTTATCACATCGACATGATGAAATCAGCCAAATTATATCCAAGGAAGCGCTGATTAAAGCGTTCCCCTAATTTTACCATACAGTCTCTCCCATCTCAACAAATTATTTATGCTCCTTGTCTCGAAAAAACATCAAACAAATTTCATCCCAATCCAAAAATAATTATTTTGGGATCGTCTTAAAAATGTAAAGTTTTCTCCTTTAATACTTCTTCATGTTTTCTTGCAATATGTCTAAAATACAAAAATCGAACTAACAACCCGCCTAACCAACCCACAGGGGCAGCAATCCAGATGCCACGATAAACTAATTCTGTACCAGACAATATGATAGCCATAGGAACCTGCAAAAGACACAGGGAACCGACTGAGGCAATCATCGGAACGAATGATTTTCCATATCCCAACAACAAACCATTCAATATCTGCATAGCTGCAAAAACCAAGTAAAACACAGATACCGTCCGCAGGTAGCCATTCCCAATCTGTACAACATTCGGATCACGATTAAACAGGGATATAAAGACAGAAGGGAACAAGCATATTACAACAGAAATAAGAATGGAAATACCCACTCCTATAACCAAAGCTGATTTTCCACCTTTGATTACCCTGTCAATTTTCTTTGCTCCATAATTTTGAGCAGTAAAGTTTGTCATAGCGTGTCCCAAATTCAAGGCTGGCATTTCTGCAAAAGAATCTACCTTAGAAGCCGCAGTATACGCCGCCATACAATCAGTTCCAAAACCGTTAATTAAAAACTGTATAGACATAAATCCAACGCTCACAAATACCTGCTGTAACATGGCAGGCGTACCAATTATTAAACTTTTTTTCAATTCATGCNNCGCGATCAAGCTGCAAATTCCAGAAACGAATGAATAATTCCGGGTAACGCCATTGCATATAAAACATACAAGTTAAAAATGAGAAAGTCTGTGCCATTACTGTTGCAATTGCTGCTCCGGCAACTCCCAATTTTAATGTTGTAATAAAGAAAATATCTAATACAATATTGATAAATGTAGCTGCAATCAATATGTAAGTTGGTGTCTTAGAATCTCCCACCCCTCTGAAAATATTCGTCAAAGAATTATATGCAAATGTAGGGATTACACCAATAAATATAATTTTCAAGTAACTATTGGCAATTGTCAGCAAATTCTCAGGGACCCGAAACAGTACTAATATCTGATAAGACGAGCATACTCCGGCAATCGCTATCAAAATAGAAAGCACTATTGAAAATAGGAAACCCGTATCAATTACTTTCTTTATCTGCTGCATATTTTGGGCTCCAAAATAACGGGAAATCAAAACGCTTGTCCCCAAAGATATACCACTTGATAGTGAAATCAGCAAAAAATTAATCTGATAGCTGAATCCCACTGCTGCAAGACTCTCTTTTCCTAAAAAATTTCCGACAATTACGCTGTCGGCTACGTTATAAAGCTGCTGAAATAAGTTCCCTACTAATATAGGCAGAGAAAAATATAAAATAGTTTTCAGCTCGCTGCCTTGTGTTAAATCTTTCATTAGTATCCTCCTTTACTGTTTGCAGTTACCTGAACGGTAAGCCTGCTGTTATTTTCAAGCACTTTTAAAATCTGTTCTGATAAACTATTTTCCATACATTTCTCCTCCAAAAGCATACAATATATTCAATTCAAACATTACTATTGACTTTGTATGTTTTCAATCATAAAATTGTATGCAAGACAATATTGTGAGGTGAACCTGTATGCCCGTTAATTCATTTGAAAACTATCCAATGAACTGGAAACCTGATAAGGAATTGCTAAAATTTCCTGTCTATATTTCTTTGGCTGAACTTTTAGAACAAGATATTGTAAGTGGCAGACTTCCGGCTAACACGCAGCTTCCCCCTCAACGGGAACTGGCTGATTTTTTAGACGTAAATTTAAGTACCATTACCCGTGCTTTCAAACGATGTGAAACAAAGGGACTAATTTATGCCATAATTGGAAAAGGAACATTCGTTTCCCCAAACGCTGCCCTGCCTGTTCTAAACATCCCGGAAGATCATCCATATATTGAACTCGGTCCTATCAAACCCTATTATCAATTTAATACCGATGTTGCAGATACCGCCCGCAGAATTTTACAGGGTAAATATTCCGATAAACTGTTTGAATTTGAACTTACTTCAGGAAATGACCGCCATCGAAAGATTGCTGCAACATGGCTGTCAGAATTTCAGATTACTACTTCTGCCGACCATATCATTCTGACTTCCGGTACACAAAATGCTCTTGCTATTGCACTGTTATCTCTGTTCAAACCGGGTGATAAGATTATTTCTGATGTTTACACTTATTCAAATTTTATTAGTCTGGCAAATCAGTTAGGTATCCAGCTTATTTCTGCTGCCGCAGACCATGAAGGGATGCTGCCGGAGGATCTGGAAAAGCAATGTAAACTGATGGATATAAAGGGTATCTATCTGATGCCGTCATATCATAATCCTACAAGCATTACAATGTCATCCCGGCGCAGACAGGAAATCAGTCGTATTATAAAAGAACAGGACATAACGCTGATAGAAGATGACACCTACGGGTTTATGACAAAAGATAAATTGCCCCCGCTGGCAACCTTGATCCCTGAAAATACAATCTATATACACGGTCTGTCTAAATCTCTTTCCGCAGGACTACGGATTGCCTATGTGGTGGCTCCTGACAAGTACAAAAAGCTGTTTTATGCCACAGCCAACAATATTACACTGAAAATCCCCTTGCTGAATGCCGAAATTGCAAGCGAACTGATTACAAGCGGAGCCGCTAATGAAATCATAAAAAAGAAGTGTATGCTTTCAGAGGAACGAAATCGGCTATATGCAAAATATTTCCCGGAATATATCTCTGCAAATCCTTATGGTTTTTTTCAATGGCTTCCATTACCAGATGGCACTGACGGATATCATTTAGAAGTACAGGCAGGAAAACTTGGAGTAAAGATATTGTGTTCTGACCGCTTTGCAGTAGGGGACACTTCCAAATTTTCTGCCATCCGCATAGCCACCTGTTCCCCACGGACAACAGCGGAATTGGAAACAGGTTTAAAAATTATCCGGAAAATCATAGAAGATAATCAGATGCTTATTCGGCGGGAAGATTTTATCATATGATAAGTTCTATTAAACTGTGTTATATACTATTTCCGACTTTCCATTTATCTATGGGAAATGAAGGAATTATTTTTTCATTTTTTATCGCTGTACCTCTTTAAATATTTTGAGAAACATCTCATTAACATATGTGCAAAAGCAAGATTCAATACAATAACGGAAATTCCTATAAAGCTGTAGAATAACACTTGATAAAATGAATATTCAAGCAGATATATGCTTGAAAAAACTGATATTCGTGATATATAATTTGTGGTATTGTAAGACTCACCAGTCACCCTAGTGAACCCCTCCAAGCTCAATAATCCCATCTCATCATATACCCATTCTTTCATGACCCCTTGCTACACTTCTATGCTTTTGGCTGACTGTCCGACAAGCGAGTGTATATTCTTTTCATCCGGCAGCATCGGGAAGAACTGTCTCAACTTCCAATTCCCGATAGGGAATTTCCAATGTTTCAGCCCCGCGCAGATAATGATTCCTCCAGTTTTCGTAGTCTGAATCGTCCACGATGTCAGCGCGGCTGTATTGACCTTCCCAATCAGAGGGTAGCAGGAAATAAATATACCCATCCCCATCAGCGTCAATATCATCCGGGAACGCACCCCAGTCACCGGTAAAATCCGCCAGTTCCTTGTCCCATGCGTCCACGGCTTCCAACATTATATAGTTGTCGTCATCAGGCTGATATTGATACAGGGTATAAGGCCAGAGCCTGTCCCCTGCCTTCCCTTGATTATGTGACCACTCTGCCTGAATCAAGCCGTTGTTGTAATAAGTCAGAGCGGGAAATCCAGAAAACTCTTCTCGGAAAACGCCATTCTCATAGGCATAAACCCTCTCTGTCATGCCTGCTGTGATAGTATCTTGATTTTTCAAAATCAGCTCGTCTTTACCGTCCCCATCCACATCATATACTGCGTAGGAGATTTTACCGGGAATATCACCGCCGTCCTGACCGTCAGGAAACATGCCTGTGCGGCAATATTCCTGAATAACAGCAATGTAAGCGTCAGGAATTGCTCGGGATAGTTCTCCTTCTGTATCAATGCTATTTTCCGTATTTACTCCCTCTGTATCTGCCTGTTCAACATTTTCCACATACGTCACCTTTATTTGATTGTCAGTTCCGGCGGGATCTTCTGCACTGTTTGAAGCTCCACATCCTGTTATCAACAAAATGCATGCTGTTGCCATAATAAATGCTATTCTTTTTCTCATACTGTCTCCTTACATAATTTAGTTTGAAATAGACAAACTTGAATTTTATTCTCTCTGGTAAGCAAGATAAAAACATAGTATTTAATTCAATTTCTCAAATTGTTTCACTAATACTTCCGTTGTCCAACTATATTGATCCATAGTCTCATACTTTCTATATCCACACTCTATTGTCATCGAAAGCATAAGATAAATATCGTACCATAATGCTCTTCTGCGTTGACGTTCATTTAATGATTCAATGCCATAGCCCTCTTGAAATCCGAGATTAGGTGCATATGTTCTAAATCCTACCTCCATCAATGGATCTGCCCACAAGACTCTTTCCCAATCAATAATTCCTACAACATTACCGTTTTCAACAAAAATATTCCCATCCCAACAATCCCAATGAACAAAGCTCGGCTCTGATACTTCCTCAAAAACAGCCTTGTCTCGTTCTAATTTCCTAATCAGTTCATCGGGTGATATTTTTTGGATTTTCCCGATAAGTAATTCACATAATCATCAATATACTGTTGGGCATCATTTTTTATGTGTTCTATATTGTCTCGTGTTTCATTAAATTCGTCTTTATCTACAATAGCATTTGTAGTCCCTATATATTCACTTTTTTTGATTATTACTATTTTACTGTAATCCAATCCTGAATTTGTTTTTTTAGATCGAATACTTTTCTTAAATTTAAAAGCATATTTATGGTTAATATGGCTTCTATATGGAATACAAATGAAATAGTCATAATGCGACTGTATTAATAAGCAATTATATGGTCTACTATTCTTTCGTACGATTTCTTTATATGGAGGGTCTGGATAATCAGAATAAAAACTATTTGTTAAGTTCAATACCTGATAATCGAAAGAGTCTTCTTTAGAACACATAACATCTCCTTAGTAAAAGTGGGAGAGCTTCTGCTCTCCCATTATTTTTCATCACTCGGTCACTTTTATTTTACCGTTGAGTCAGAACCGTCACTCAACTCATCGCTCTGTCACTTTTATTTTACCGTCCTGTCAGAACAGTCACAGGACTCATTTTGTGATGAAGGAACCTACAAGATTCCTTACTTATAATATAACCGAGTTTAGTCGAACATGCAACGAACAAAAAATGAACATTCTGTGAACATCAGGCGTATTTACCCCATATGTGAGACTATTTTTATCATTATAACATCACTACTTTGAAAATCAAGTAATTTTTCGCACATATAACGAAGTTCTCGCTTTTAAAATGTGTTTCACATTTTAAAGCGACATTTAAACATTGTTTATAATTCATTGATCGTTTCTGTGATCGCCATGTTCCGAATACGTTTCGAGGGAACATAAACCGCAGCAACAGCGGAAACTATATCAAATACAACAATAATGCAAAGTAATTTTAATGGCACCCGCCATGCAGTTCCAAAAAATCTTGTAAGCAGCTTGATATGCATGAAGCGGCTAAGAAAGAGTCCAATCCCGCATCCGACCACAAGACCGGAAATAGCATAAGTAAAGGCTTCCGCGGCAATCATTCGTGTAAGCTGTCCGCTATCCATACCAACAGCCCGCATGGCTCCATACTGTTTTATTCTTGCAGTCACACTCATCGAAATACTGTTGATGATGTTAAATATTGTAATCATAGCAATAATTCCCAAAAAACTGTATAAAACAACCTGTGCCGCCAAATACGTAGCGGCATCGCTCTGATTATCTTCGCGCATATCATCAAAAATTATGTCATTCCCAATAAGAGTGCTAATTTGTTGTACCGTCATATCATCAGCATTGTCGTCTAACTGTATGCCGATCAGGCTGTAATTTTCTTCCCCTGTCAGCCGCTCAAAGGTTTCCTGAGAACAAATTATGGTATATTCACCGGGCCATATACCACTGGATACGACACATGTGATTTTGACCTCTTTTCCTGCAATCCAGACAGTATCCCCGGCTTTTAACGGATTATCCTTATTATAGACTGTCATAACCTGTTCCGTGCTTCCATAGATTGCCGTTATATCCCCCTCAACCACGCTTTCCGCTGAACAATCCAGTAAAAAATCACTGTAAGATACCAGATTAACATGATCAACCCCCTCTCTCGAAGAAACCACAGAAATATCACCCATGTATGAGGTTCCGTAAATATGCTCTACTCCTGAAATTGCACCGATTTCATTAAATACTTTCTGATCCAGCACAAGTGCATTGGCAAAACCGTTGAGCGTAACATCCGGATTCCATGTCCGCAAAGATGGCACCAATTCATATGCAAAATCCAATCCCACTGAAAAGCATAAAAATAGAATAATGCTGAGGGAAAAACTTGCAGTCATCAGAAGCCAGTTTTTCCCGGATGATATCGCATGATGAATTCCCAATGTCTGCTCAACCTTCCCCAACCGCAGCTTTGAGGTTCGCTGTATGGAAGTGGCATCATTAGAAGAAACTGCAGCCATCGGTGAAACTTTAGCAGCACGATTGGCGGGTGATTGTGCCGCTAACAAAACGGTTACAATTCCAACTACCGCACCACAAATAAGTCCGATGGGACTAAGCGCAAATACCGGCATTTCAGCAAATTCACAACCAATACCATAACGTAACAGTGCACAAACGCCCCAACTGATTGCTGTTCCTAAAATCAAGCCGGCCGGAACTGCCGTTTTGCACCAATTAAGCGCTTCCAGCCACACAAAACGTATAATCTGCTGACGGCTTGCACCAATACAGCGCATCATGCCAAAGAATTTAGTCCGCTGGGTCACATTACTGTTCATGCTGCCGGATATCATCAGTACCCCGGCTAAGAGCACTAAAACGAACAGAATAGCCGCCGTTTCGTAAAAACCACTTATTGATTTGTTACGACTTTTCCCTGCAATACCCATAACGGCAGTATTTTCGTGAATACTCTCCTTCGGCAAATCATATTGCTCCTGAATTTCGGGCATTGCTTTAGAAGCTTTTGCTGCGCTTTGAAACTGTACATAACAGGTCGGACTTGTTGCGATACCGTTTCTTTCCATAACTGCAGTAAAAGCCGGTTGTGTCATATATACTGCAACCAAAAAAGTCTGCCCGCTAAAATATTTTTTATCATCTGAACCAAAACCAGACACGGTAAAATCAACGTTACCATCAGGAGTGTATAAAGTCACTCTATCTCCAAGCGATACATTCAAAGCAAGTTTCGCATTGGAACTAAGCACTACTTCATCGTCACTCTGGGGATATCTCCCTTCCTCAATACAATGTGCAAGCAAGGACATATATGTTTCATCAGCTCCATACAAGGCAGCGCTTCTTTCATTGATATAGTATGGATAGTCTATATCAATGTTAAAAGCTTCCGACCAACCAACGGCAGTAACATCGAAGCGCTGACTTATTTCTTCCGCAATGTCAGGGGAAATATGATCCAATTGGATATGCCAGCTTCCATGCCTGTCCTGCATATAGGAATTTTCTGCCCGAACCGACATATCTGCTACACTGAAAATCGTTGTAACCAGAAACACTGAAATGATGATACATAGTATAATCATACGATTCTGCCGTTTCCTTACTTTTGCAGAAATCGGAATAAGACTAAGATAACTTTTCATTCACCGCACCTCCCCAGATCAGTCAGCACACCGTCTGACACCTGCAGTACCCTGTCAGCGGTCTGTGCGATACTGCGGTTATGGGTGATCATAATGATAGTCTGCTCATATTTCTTTGATGCCTGTTTTAACAACGCTATGACCTCACTGCTGTTTTGTGAGTCCAGATTCCCTGTAGGTTCATCCGCAAGGATCAGAGCCGGACGTGTGATAAGCGCACGCCCGATCGCCACTCTCTGCTGCTGTCCGCCGGATAACTGGCTGGGCAGATGATTACGGCGTTCCTTTAAATTCAGTACACCAAGTAGCTCCTCCAGATATTTCTGATCCGGCTTCTGATAGTCAAGCAGTGTCGGGAAGATAATATTCTGCTCCACTGTCAATTCAGGAATCAGATTAAACGCCTGAAAGATAAAGCCAATATTCCTCCGGCGAAAAATTGTGAGATTCCTTTCTTTCATGGAAAAAGTATCCTTGCCATCAATCAGCACCTTGCCAGATGTAGGCATATCAAGTGCGCCTATCATGTTAAGCAGTGTACTCTTACCGGAACCGGATTCCCCGACGATTGCTACATACTCTCCCTTCGGAACGGAAAAACTGACATTCTTTAACGCATGCACGGCAGCCTCACCGCTGCCGTATGTCTTACAGATTTTGTTGACTTCCAATAAGTTCATTGTGAAGACACCTCTTTCTCAATCATTTTGTTCAGACGAGACATAGTTTATCTTAGGCGGTGTATTTTGACGCCTTAGAAAAACTTTTCGTCTTTTCACACTCTGAAAGAATAGCACACGAATACTACAGCAAGACTACAATCAGGCTACAATTTTGTTGTAATTAAAAAAGTAATAACAAAGGTTGTCCCAACACCTATCTGGCTGTCAACTTCAATCGTACCGCCATGAGCTTCAACCACTAATTTTGCAAGCGGCAGTCCAAGACCTATGCCCTGCGTATCTTTGGAATACCTGCTGCGGTAAAACCTCTTAAAAATATGATGCAGATCTTCCTGATGAATGCCTTTCCCGTTATCTTTTATTGTTATCTGTATAATAGATGCTGACTTCCCCCATTCAACCCATACATTGTCTCCTTTTTCTGTATGGTCAAGGGCATTTTTTACTATATTGCTGACCGCTTCCATGATCCAGCTCCGGTCACAAAAAAGAGAGAGGGCATCATTGCCCGACAGGACAATTTCCTTTCCCTCTTGCCCGGTTCGGAATGAAAACTGCTTTTTCACATCTGCCATCATTTCCGAAATATTTTCCTGATTTTTCTCTATCACAATCGTTCCGGCATCAAATTTCGCAATCTTCAAAAGATTCTGCACTAATGTTTCTATCCGGTCAAACTCCTGCTCCGACAGACCGGAAAATTCCCTGACTGTTGGCAAATCATCCGTTTCAACGCCTGACTGTATGATGCCATTATAGATATTAAGAGCTGCAAGCGGCGTTTTTAACTGATGGGATATATCCGATATGGTGTTCTGCAGGAATTTTCTTGATTTTCCTTCATTTTCTGCCTGCGCATTCAAAATAGCCGCCAGAGAATTTACTTCATGGAACAGCCTGTATAATTCCCCCTCATCGTCACACTCTATTCTGGCATTCCGGTCACCGGAAATATATTCTCTGATCTGTGCAACGGCATCTTCCATGATTTTATTCTCTTCCTGAAAATATCTGTAACAGAACACAAGCACCGCAATCCCCATACCGGGAACGCAGAACAGTGTATAAAGAGCCTGCTGCTCCGGTTTTAGAATTACAAGTGCCAGAGAAACCGCAAAAAATACCGATATACACAGCAATATTTGTATAAACAATAACTTTACTTTTCGGTTCGCTAATATTTTCATTCCCCACCTCATTTGTCCGTATTCCATTTATAGCCCATCCCCCGGACGGTCACAATCTTCTGCGGTTCCCCCGGATTATCCTCAATCTTCATACGAAGCCTGCGGATATAAACAGTAAGCGCCTTATTATCAATATAATTCCCGTCACAATCCCACAGACTTCCCAGAATCTGCTCCTGGGAAAGCACTACACCCGGATTTTCCATGAACAGGCAAAGCAGCTTGTATTCATTTGAAGTCAGGTTAAGCGGCTCCCCCTTTTTATACCCTTCCCCTTTCAATCTTTGCAGGGTGATACCATTGGAACTCAGTTCCGTGTCCGGCTGGTTGAAATTATCGCTCCTGCGAAGCAGGGCATTAATCCTTGACAGGAACACCGCCAGCTTGAAGGGCTTTGTGATATAGTCATCCGCTCCAATGTCCAGCCCCATGATAATGTCTGTTTCTTCATCTGCGGCGGTCAGGAATATAATCGGAACCTTTGAAGTCTGGCGAATCCTTTTGCAAATATCGAATCCGGAGCCGTCAGGGAGCGATACATCCAGAATTACCAGCTCATATTTTCCATTTATCCATAATGTTTCCGCCTCTTGGCTTGTACGCGCTATATCTATCTCATATCCCTGTTTTTTCACAGCAAAAGAAAGCCCGTTAATCAGGCTCAGATCATCCTCCACAAAGAAAATGCGCTTCATTATATTATTACCTCCCCGTTATATTCGGACTAAAATGACAATGTAATATCATAATGTCTCCCCGTCCAATGCCATTCTTTTTCGTCCAATTATAATTTATTTTGGGCGAAAATTCAAATTACCGAGCGAAAATTTTCCATCCTCTTATTTCGCAAAACTATATAAGGTAATTACTATTTATGCTATTTCTTGACTCTTTCAGAAAAATAAAAATCCCCCGACACTTTTAACCGGTGACAGGGGATTGA
>DLOQ01000018.1:0-10348 GCA_002479655.1 Lachnospiraceae bacterium UBA7480 | reverse complement strand
CAGGATACATAATCCAGACCGATCTTATGACAGAACTCTACGGAGGTAGGATCTCCGCCATGCTCTCCACAGATACCAAAATGCAGCTTGGAATTTACAGGCCGACCAAGGTTGATCGCCATCTCCATCAGCTTGCCGACACCGCTCTGGTCAAGTCTTGAGAACGGATCGTTTTCAAAGATCTTAGCATTATAATAAGCCTCAAGGAACTTGCCGGAATCATCACGGGAGAATCCATACGTCATCTGCGTCAGGTCATTGGTTCCAAAGCAGAANNACCGAAGCAGAAGAAGTCAGCATTTGCAGCGATCTCATCAGCCGTCAGAGCAGCTCTCGGGATCTCGATCATGGTTCCCACTTCGTAAGTAATATCACTTCCTGCCTTTTTGATCTCCTCATCAGCAACTTCGACAACTGTTTTCTTTACAAAAAGGAATTCCTTATTATCACCAATCAACGGGATCATAATTTCCGGCTTAACATTCCAATCCGGATGTTTCTTCTTTACATTGATTGCAGCGCGGATCACTGCCGATGTCTGCATCTTGGCAATTTCCGGATAGGTAACGGCAAGACGTACGCCACGGTGTCCCATCATCGGATTAAACTCATGCAGGGAGCTTGTTACGGCTTTGATCTCATCTACCGTCTTATGCTTTGCTTCTGCAAGATTCTCGATATCCTTTTCCTCGGTAGGAACAAATTCATGCAGTGGCGGATCCAGGAAACGGATCGTTACCGGGTTACCTTCCAAAGCTTCATACAGGGCTTCAAAGTCAGCCTGCTGCATCGGAAGGATCTTAGCCAGTGCAGCCTCTCTCTCTTCTACTGTATCGGAACAGATCATCTCACGGAATGCTTCGATACGGTTCTCTTCAAAGAACATATGCTCTGTACGGCAGAGACCGATACCTTCCGCGCCAAGCTCTCTTGCTTTCTTTGCATCCCTTGGCGTATCTGCATTCGTTCTAACCTTCAGCCGTCTGAACTCGTCCGCCCATGCCATGATACGTCCGAACTCACCGCCGATCGTTGCATCTACCGTTGCAATGATGCCATCATAGATCTTACCTGTGGAACCATCGATGGAGATACAGTCTCCTTCATGATATTCCTTACCGGCAAGTGTAAATTTCTTATTTTCCTCATCCATATTGATCTGGGAGCAGCCGGATACACAGCAGGTACCCATACCTCTTGCCACAACGGCTGCATGGCTGGTCATACCGCCGCGGACGGTAAGGATACCCTGAGAAGCCTTCATACCTTCGATATCCTCCGGTGAAGTCTCAAGTCTCACCAATACGACCTTCTCCCCTTTTGCATTCCACGTCTTTGCATCTTCTGCGGTAAATACGATCTTGCCGCAGGCAGCGCCCGGTGAAGCAGCCAGAGCAGTTGCGATCGGTGTTGCTTCCTTTAATGCTTTCTGGTCAAACTGAGGATGAAGCAGCGTATCCAAGTTTCTCGGCTCGATCATCAGCACTGCTTTCTCCGGCGTGATCATGCCTTCATCTACAAGGTCGCAGGCGATCTTAAGGGCAGCCTGCGCTGTTCTCTTACCATTACGCGTCTGAAGCATATACAGCTTCTTATCCTCGATCGTAAACTCCATATCCTGCATGTCACGGTAATGATCTTCCAGCTTATTGCAGATATCAACAAACTGCTGATATACTTCCGGCATCACTTCTTTGAGCTGATCGATCTTCTGCGGTGTACGCACGCCTGCAACAACATCCTCGCCCTGCGCGTTCATCAGGAACTCACCCATCAGATGCTTCTCTCCGGTCGCCGGATCGCGTGTAAATGCCACGCCTGTACCGGAAGTCTCGCCCATATTACCAAATGCCATCATCTGTACGTTGACAGCGGTTCCCCAGGAATACGGAATATCATTGTCACGGCGATATACATTGGCTCTGGGGTTGTCCCACGAACGGAATACCGCTTTGATCGCCTCCATCAACTGTTCCTTCGGATCGGTCGGGAAATCGCTTCCGATCTTCTCTTTATATTCAGCCTTAAACTGATTAGCCAGTTCTTTCAGATCGTCAGCCGTCAGTTCAACGTCCTGCGTAACGCCCTTTTTCTCTTTCATCTGATCAATCAGTTCTTCAAAATATTTCTTTCCAACTTCCATTACAACATCGGAGAACATCTGGATAAATCTACGGTAGCAGTCCCATGCCCAGCGTGGATTGCCGGACTTTGCAGAAAGGACTTCTACAACTTCTTCATTTAAACCTAAATTCAAAATCGTATCCATCATACCCGGCATAGATGCCCTTGCACCGGAACGAACAGACACCAGCAATGGATTCTCCTTATCGCCAAACTTCTTTCCTGTGATCTCTTCCATCTTTACGATGTATTCCATGATCTGCTGCTGGATCTCGTCATTGATCTTTCTTCCGTCCTCGTAATACTGCGTACAAGCCTCTGTCGTGATCGTGAAGCCCTGAGGTACCGGAAGCCCAAGATTGGTCATTTCCGCAAGATTCGCGCCCTTGCCGCCGAGCAGCTCACGCATCTTTGCATCGCCTTCGCTAAATAAATAAACCCATTTTTTTGCCATGCTCTTGTCTCCCTCTATCCATTTAATTGTCGTACAAGCCGACATTAATATGATTTTACCACAATATTTTATAAAATGCACTAGCAGTTGGAAAATTTTTACATAAATAATTAGAAATCAAATTTATCCGCAAAGTACGCATCCAGTTCATCGATTTTAACTCTGATCTGCTCCATGGAATCACGGAATCTGACCGTCACGCAGCCATCCGTCTCCGACTCAAAATCATAAGTCACGCAGAACGGCGTCCCGATCTCATCCTGACGGCGGTATCTCTTGCCGATCGCGCCCCTGTCGTCAAACTCGCAGTTATACTTTTTACAAAGGGAAGCATAGATTTTTTCAGCGCCCTCATTTAACTTCTTAGATAGCGGAAGCACACCGATCTTTACGGGAGCCAGCGCCGGATGGAACCGGAGCACGGTCCTCATATCACCCTCGCCAAGGTCTTCCTCATCGTATGCGGCGCAGAGAAACGCCAATACAACTCTGTCCGCCCCCAAAGACGGCTCGATGACATACGGGATGTATTTTTCATTCTTTGTCTCATCAAAATAACTCATATCCTGCTTGGATACATTCTGATGCTGTGTCAGGTCGTAATCGGTACGGTCTGCGATCCCCCACAGCTCGCCCCAGCCAAACGGGAACTTGAACTCGATATCCGTCGTCCCTTTGGAGTAAAAGCACAGCTCCTCCGGCGAATGATCCCTTGCGCGCATTTCCTCATCCTTCATGCCAAGCGATTTCAGCCAGTCAATACAGAACTTCCTCCAATACTGGAACCATTCAAGGTCTGTCCCCGGCTCGCAGAAGAACTCCAGCTCCATCTGCTCAAATTCTCTGGTACGGAATGTAAAATTGCCCGGCGTCACTTCATTACGGAAGGATTTGCCGATCTGTCCGATTCCAAACGGGATCTTCTTTCTGGATGTCCTCTGTACATTCTTAAAATTAACAAAGATACCCTGCGCTGTCTCCGGGCGCAGATATACGGTACTCTTTGCATCCTCGGTCACGCCCTGAAATGTCTTAAACATCAGGTTAAACTGTCTGATATCCGTAAAATTGTGCTTTCCGCAGGTAGGACAAGGGATGCTCTTTTCCTTGATGTAGTCCATCATCTGTTCCGGCGACCACGCATCCACAGCCGTCTTTAAGGTAATGCCGTTCTCCTTCGCAAAATCCTCAATGACATTATCCGCGCGGAATCTTTCATGACATTCGCGGCAGTCCATCAGCGGATCCGAAAATCCGCCCAGATGACCGGATGCCACCCATGTCTGCGGGTTCATCAGGATCGCGCAATCTACGCCCACATTATACGGATTCTCCTGTACGAATTTCTGCCACCATGCTTTCTTAACATTATTCTTCAGTTCCACGCCAAGATTACCGTAATCCCACGTATTAGCCAATCCCCCATAGATCTCGGAACCCGGATACACAAATCCTCTGCCCTTCGCGAGAGCCACGATCTTCTCCATCGTTTTTTCCATTGTCTTTCTCCCCTTTTCCTTTTATTTATATATGATAAAATAATTTCCTTCGGTATCCGCGCTGACCGTTTTGCTGTCCAGCAGCGTCATCCCCGTGGAATAATATAAGATCTTCGACGGACACCTGACGCAGAGATCCCCAGTCACTACGACTACTTTAGAATTCCCCATATTCATAAGATCTGCTTTGGCGATCGTCTGTCCGTCTTTTCCGGCCGTATTCAACGTGCGTTCAAAATTATATCCCCTGTCATACGCTCCCTGCAGATCACCTATAAACACTTCCTCCGGCATATAGCCATTATATGCGTCAAAATTTTGGAACACAAGATTCAGGCGTATGGTTCCGTTTTCCATGGAAGATTCCCCTACCGTCACTGCGGTGCTTCCAATCTCTGTATTGTAGCTGGCAACATCCTCCGCCACAAACTGCTTCAGTTCCTCCATCTGATAATAATCCGCCGTGAAATTCTCAATAATAAATGCACTTATAGTATTATCTTCAGAAACCTCAATCCCGCTTTTTGTAAATTCCGCCTGTTCGGATTCACATCCGGACAACCCCACCGCGCAAACCATCATCACCGCCAAAACCCAATGTTTCCATTTACCGCTCATATATCTGTCTCCTGATCATATTTGTTACTATTCTCTTATACATTATACTTTTCAGTCAATAATTGCAAGCATTTCCTCACTTTTAAATTCATGATTCCAGCGAAGCTTCTTTTCTTCCCTGCTTATCATAACAAGCTCCTTTAAAATTTCTTCTTCCACGGAAAATTTAAAAAGCTCCTCCACCCTTTGTCTCACTATGTAATCCACTGCATACAGCGTACCCGGCCGGTACTTATTCTCATCCAGCATCCGGTCAAATTCTCCCATCAGCGCCATTGTCTTGATCTCAAAGATCACCCGTACCAGACGGTTATCATAGGCATCATGCAGCACGGCGCGCAGGGATTGATATAAAAGCTTTAACATCTCCCTTTCATCATTGTTTTCTCTGGTCTGATAATCCATGACCTCCAGAAAATACATTCCGTACATCGCTTCGTTAAATCGATCGCGAAAGCCTTCAAAATAATTGCTGATCACCGCATCCGTGATCGTATAGGAATTTTTTCCGGGATACAGCTTAAATTCCCCAAAGGCAAATAGATCCGTTGACGCCGAAAGGCGGTTTCCCTGCCGTCTCGCCCCTCTGGCAAATGCGGCGATCTTCCCACGGTCTTTCGTAAGCAATACGACGCGTCTGTCATATTCCCCCATAGGCTCTGCCTTCAGCACCATCCCCATTGTCGTGATAAACTCCTGCATGCCCTTTTACCCGTTCATCCGTATCTTCCGCCGACGAAGCCTTTCCCTCATACCCTGCATATCTAAGATAATCTTCCACTTTTCCGCTTTTTACAAAATCATTCCAATAAGCATCCCTGTCCATGCCCAAAACCTATCCTCCTCTTTCTTTTACCTAAAGCAGATCAGCATATATTTGTCTGTCTGCTCTATAGATAGGATTTGGAATTGCATTAAATATATACTGGTAGATAATTCCTTAAGAAGACAATGCAGTCTCAAAAAAACTGTTCCGCAAATGTTATGCCTTGGGATGATCTTCTTTACGGTATCCGAAATTCTTGATCAAAAGCTCACTGTCGCGCCAGTCTTTCCTGACCTTGACCCACAGCTTCAGATTCACCTTTGCCTCCAGCATATCTTCTATCTCCGGTCTGGCAAGGCTTCCGATCTTTTTCAGCATCGCGCCGCCCTTCCCGATGATGATGCCTTTATGGCTGTCCCGTTCACAGATGATGGTCGCTTCAATATCATAAATTCCTTTTTTGTCTTTACGGTATTCCATCTTTTCAATGACCACCGCGATCCCGTGCGGGATCTCTTTTTCAAGATTCCGCAGCGCTTTCTCACGGATGAGTTCGGCTGCGATCTGACGAATCGGCTGGTCTGTCACCGTATCCTCGTCAAAGAAATATGGTCCTTCCGGAAGATACCCATACAGGGTATCCAGGATATCCTGCGTATTTTCACCGGTGATCGCCGATACCGGTATGATTTCCGCAAAATCATATACCCGGCGGTAAGCGTCTATATATTTCAGCAGCTCCGGCTTCTTCACCGTATCAATCTTATTGATAACTAAGATCACCGGTATCTTGATGTTTCTTAACTGTGTCAGGATATGCTGTTCCCCTTCCCCGATCTCGCCACAGGGCTCCACCAGCCACAGGATCACATCTACATCCCGCATCGACTGGCGCGCAATATTCATCATATAATCGCCCAGCCTGTTCTTTGCCTTATGGATGCCGGGCGTATCCACAAACACGATCTGCCCTCGTTCCTCCGTATAGACCGTCTGGATGCGGTTTCTTGTCGTCTGCGGACGCGGCGACGTAATGGCGATCTTCTGTCCAATCAGCCGGTTCATCAGTGTTGACTTTCCTACATTTGGTCTGCCAATCAACGCAACAAACCCGGATCTCATCTGTTCCTGCAAGTCTCTGACCTCTCCTCCCCTTAACGGTACCGCCGCAAATGCCTAGTGGATCAGCGGCGCAACATTCATAAACAGGTCTTTCTGTTCCTTGATCTTTTCCTCATTGCCGACGACGCAGAGATCATTGTCTGATAAAAATGCGGCAATATAGTCCCCAAGTTTTCTGATATCCGCTTCGGAAGCCGTGAGGATCTCATCCCGCTCTTTTTGCAGCTCCTCATAAGAAAGATTGCTCAGATACGCATACATGGAGCGGCTGCCCCTTGCCCGCGGCGTCAGCGGGATATCCAATTCACTGATTGTACCGATGATATATTTTGTCATCACCTCTTCATCCGCCTCAAATCCGCGCACAAATTCCGCGGCTTTTTCATAAACGTCGAGCGTATGCTCCAGATTGGGATCGCGGTACGACACAAAATACGACTCCCCATTACGCCCATAACTGCTCATGCAGCCATACGCTCCGCCTTTCACACGCACCTCGCTCCAAAGATATTCGTAGCCAAGAATCGTCTTTAACAGCCTGAGTGTCCCGACATAATCAAGTCCATGTTTCCGGTAATTTCCCGCGCGGCAGACATACTGCACCTGCGCGGAGGTCGTCAGTCCTTCATTCTTCTTTTCCACCGCCGGTACATCATGCGTTTCAGGAAGTGCCTCCTCCGAAAGCTTCTGCAGCAGCGGACTGATCCTTCCATCCAACAGCTTTTTAGCTTCTTCCGTACCCGTTAAGTCGATCATCAGATTATCCTTACGGAAGATATACTTCATCGCAGCCTTCAGCTTGCTGATGATCTCCTCTTTCTGCTGTTCAAATCCCGCTTCCGCCTTCTCAATAAACTGATAAAAACCAAGTCCTGAAATATTGTCGCTCATATTTCCATATGCGGAAGCATAAGACAGCGCGCGTCCCGCCGCGACCACATGCCCGGAAGACATAAATTTCGCCTGCAGCCTCGATTTCGTCTCGCTGATGATCTCCTTAAGCCGCTTTTCATCCTCGATCACCGAAGTAAATAAGATCTCCTCCGCCAGTGCCAGTCCGGCATTGATATTGGAATACATAACACTGAGCTTCATTTCATAATATGCGGCAATTTCTTCAATATCCCCATTTTTTGACATCTGATGAACAGCAGAATACAGATTGCCCGTCTGTTTATTGATCTCATAGCCCAACTGTTCATAGGAATAGGCTGCCGTATCCACATAACCAAGCACGGCCTTCAACAATCCAATATAAGGATACAGCGCAGCCGGAAGCTTATTCAGATCAAACAAAAGACCGATATAGGCGATCCCGTTTGTTTCGATATTATGATAAAGCGTCTTCACGCCGTCTATCGTAATCAGCTCATTGGTAAGCGGTTCCGCTTTCTTCGTAATATCTTCCCGTTTCAGTCGCGGGATACAGCGCAATACCTCCCTGCTGTCCGGCGTTCCCTGATACTGCTTCAACGCCTTGGCATTTTCTATGATCTCTGTTATCTCTTTTTCCGATAGCGAAGCCTTATAAGCGGCAAGCTTCTCCGCCAGCTTTGCGTCCTTCTTTGCCGTAAGACCTTTTTTCGGCACGACGGTAAGGATCGTCTTATGCGGATTTTGGAGCAGGTATTTCTCTACCAATGCTTCAAAATATCCGGTATCGATCTTCTCCCTGAGCGCCGCAAATGTCCCATTGGCCTCGATATGAAGGAACGGTTCGCGGTCCTCATAGAGCCAGCTGTCTAAGATCCCCAGTCCGTACATGAGCCCCTTGGGATTCGTTCCGTAATCGGCTTCCCTGTGGCGGAATTCCAGTGAATTTAAACCGGCAAGGAGAGCATTCTTATCAAATCCATCCTTTACAAGCTTTGCAAACTGTTCCTCAATGATTGCAATAAATCTCGCCTCATCTTCCGCATTGGCATTTTTCGCTATGATACTGTAGTACGGCTGATAAATGCCATTGTCATATACACTGTAAACATCCGTACCGATCCCTGCATCGATCAGCGCCTGTTTTACCGGCGTGCCCGGCGCGCCCGCAGCCGCATAATCGATCACCTGAAACGCCTGATACAGCTCCCTGTCCAACACATCTCCCACCATGACGTTATAAGAAAGATACGTATTGTCTTTCTCATTTTCTTCCTCGGAGATCGGGAATTCTTTCTTTAACATCACCCGTTCTTCAAAGGGCTTCTGCTTCCCCGGAAAAGAATCAACGCTGATGGCGTCATATGCGCTCAGATACTCCTCATCCAGCCAGCGGAGACGTTCTTCCATATCGGCATCCCCATAAAGATAAATATAAGAATTGGACGGATGGTAATACTGCCTGTGAAAATCAAGGAATTCCTCATACGTCAGATCCGGAATATTCTCCGGCGCGCCGCCGGATTCCACGCCGTAAGCGGTATCCGGATAAAGAGAATTAAAGATCTCCTGATCCAGCACTTCATCCGGTGATGAAAATGCGCCTTTCATTTCATTATAGACAACACCGTTGATGGTCAGCGGCGCATCCGCATCTTCCATCTCATAATGCCAGCCCTCCTGCCGGAAGATCTTCTCCTCCTGATAGATATTCGGATACAGAACCGCATCCATATAGACATGCATCAGATTCTTAAAATCCTGATCGTTGCAGCTTGCCACCGGATAGACGGTTTTGTCGGGATACGTCATTGCGTTTAAAAAGGTTTTCAGAGAACCCTTTGCCAGCTCCACGAACGGATCCTTTGCCGGGAAACGCTTTGATCCGCACAGCACGGAATGTTCCAAAATATGGGCAACGCCGGTGCTGTCCTTGGGCGGCGTCCGGAATCCGATATAGAACACTTTATTATGATCATCATTTTCGCAGACAACAACGCGCGCACCTGATTTCTTATGTTTCAGCAGATACCCCATAGAGTTGATATCTTCGATCCTTCTTTTCTCAACCACTTCATAAGCGGCCAGATCCATAATACCCATACTAATCCTCCTTGTCGCAGCCTGCATATTTTAATGCGCTTCAGCGCTGTTTTGCAGGCGCATTATATCAAGTGATTACGAAACTCTCACGCAATTCTTTTCTATTGTGCATCATTGACAATTCATCACAGGCACACTTGCGCTGCGCGTCGCACGCAGCGACACTGACGGCATGGCTCCCCAGCACCTGCTTATGAATTTGTCAATGCTGCACAATAAAATTTCCGCTATTGAGAGTTTCGTAAATACTTAATCCCAAATACAAATCTATTAAATGTGAAATGCCAGCACTGCCAGATTGGAAAAAGTAACCTCCTGTATCATGCAGCCTTCTTCCCATGTTTCGGCAGCCTTGATAAATTCCTCCAGTTTTGCCGTTTTCTCCTGATATCCGCCTTTTTGACGCGGTTTAAAATATTTGACCTTCAGCTTGATGTTTTCATAGATCCGGTAACACGGATCCTCTTTTGTCAGGGAAAGTACATGCTGACCGATCTCAATAGACGCGTCTGTTACGTGCGGCAGTATATAGCGTTCCACGATCGACTGCAGTTTAAACGGCACCCGCCGGCTTTCCATGATCTCCTGATAGGAATATCTTGCGCCCAGCGTGATACTGGAAAAATCCTGCAGCACATATTTAAAATCATTTTCATTCATATTCTTGCCGCCATTCCTGATATTTTCTACCTAATAACCATGCCTTTTCTATAGTCTGCGAATTTGTGCCGCAGGCACAATAATTGCAAAACGAATAAATTCGTTTATGAAAAATCAAAGATTTTTCAA